>JAAURV010000018.1 GCA_012032065.1 Hyphomicrobiales bacterium | reverse complement strand
CCGCGAAACAGCGCCTGATCGGCAGCAAGCGGTAATGGGCAAAGCTCGACGTAGCGCGCCATCGCCGCGCGCGCTTGTGGGAGGACTGGAACCAATCGGGTCTTGTTGCCCTTGCCCGTCACACGCAAAGGATCGCCTTCGGATTGGCGAAGCGTCAGTCCGGTCGCTTCCGAAATGCGAAGGCCACAGGCATAGAGCAGTGTCAGCACCGCACTGTCGCGCGCGGCAATCCACGCCTCGGTTTCGTCCACGGCCAACGTATCGTTCGCCGCAAGCTTTCGCGCCGACTCGATGCTCAGGGGCTTCGGCACAGAATGAGGTATCTTCGGTGATTGCAGCGCCGAAACCGCCGCATTGGAGAATTGTCCGTTCCGCTCCGCATAACGGAAGAAGCTGCGGATGGCGGAAAGCTGCCTGGCTAACGACCGGCTCTGCGCACCACCGTTCCTGCGCCTCGCCATGAAGGCCCGGAAATCGGAGGCCGTAAGTTCGCCGAGTTCGGAAGCCGTTGCCGGAGCACCCAGATGCTCGCTCAGGAACGCCCCAAACTGCGAGATATCGCGCGCATAAGCTTCAAGCGTCTTCGCCGCCAGACGCCTCTCGGACTTGAGCGACGCTAGCCAGCGCCGCGTCACATCCGCCGCAGTGCCCGAAAACCCGAATGTCGCGATCTCCGCCATGAGCGCGAACGCTAGATTGCTTTGGTTTACGAGTTATGACTGCACGGCCGGCTCGGCGAAATGCGTGACCTGCGGGTAGGGATCGTAGAAGTGATGCAGCAGCGCCTTCCATTCCGCATAGCGCTGCGACCCGCGAAATCCCTTCTCATGGGCTTCGACACTTTCCCACCGCACAAGGAGCAAATACCGGTTCGCAATCTCGATGCAAGGCCGCACCTCAAGCCCCAGGAATCCCGGCGTCGCCGAAATGAGCGGCAGAGCTTTGACAAGCGCGGCTTCGAAATCCGCCCCCTGCCCCGGCTTCACACCGAGAAGCGCGTGCTCGAGAATCACAGGATCGATTGTCCCGTCTTCTTCCAGTCCGCCATGAACATCTCGATGCCCTTGTCGGTGAGCGGATGTTTGGCGAGGCTCTTGAGAACCGCCGGCGGAACCGTCGCCACATCGGCGCCGATCAACGCCACTTGCTTGACATGCAGCGGTGTCCGCACCGATGCCGCGAGAATCTCCGTGGCGAAATCATAGTTGTCGTAGATGATGCGAATTTCCTGGATCAGCTCCGTTCCATCGAGATGGATGTCGTCGAGCCGCCCAAGGAACGGCGAAATGAACGTGGCGCCCGCCTTTGCGGCAAGGAGCGCCTGATTGGCGCTGAAGCACAAAGTTACATTCATCATCGTGCCTTCAGAGGAGAGCGCCTTGCAGGCCTTGAGCCCGTCGATGGTGAGCGGAACTTTCACCGCGACATTCTTGGCGATCTTGCGCAGAAGCTTGCCTTCCTTGATCATGCCCTCGGCATCGAGCGCGGTGACCTCGGCACTCACCGGCCCTGGAACGATCGCACAGATTTCGGCGATCACTTCCTTGAACTCGCGCCCCGACTTGGCGATGAGCGACGGATTTGTGGTCACTCCATCCAGCAGGCCCATATCGGCCAACTCTTTGATTTCCTTGATATCCGCGGTATCGACGAAGAATTTCATCGGCCTGTCCTCGCTTGCATGGGGTGAGTTACGGCGCTGTCATAGAACATGCCAACGCCCGTGTGAATTACACAGTTCTCAGGCCGCGTCCGCCGCGCGGGGATCGCAGCCGCAAATTTTCTGCGCCTCGTCGCTCAGCATATCGAAGATCAGTTCTGTCCCGCCTCGGTTGATCCTCTGCCCATCGATGCTGTGACAAGGCCGCACAAAACGCAGGCTGTTGGTAAGGAAGACGCTGTCGGCGCTCAGCAATTCCTCCGGCTTGATCCTCCGTTCCGCCACATTGAAGCCGATGCCCGAAGCCATATCGAGCACGCGCCGCCTCACAATGCCGGGCAGCACCCCGCAATCGAGCGAAGGGGTCGCCAGTTCCCGGCCCTTCGCGACAAATATATTGCAGATGGTCGAACACGCCACGTGACCCCGAGAATCGAGCATCAACGCATCTTCGTTGCCGAGCCTCGCAGCCTCGCGCGCCGCCGCGATTGCGTCGATATAGGAGAGCGTTTTGTAGCGCGCCGATGGCGCCGTCTCGTTGCGGCGGATCGACGATGTCGAAAGCGCGACCGCCGTTCCAAGCGCTCCGGCGCGGCGCGGCTTCAGTGTCACGAGAATGTTCGGCGTTCCACCCGCTTGCGCGAAGGGGCCGGAGAGTGCCCCGCGCGTGACCGTGACTCGCAACACGCCATGCCGCAATCCGCCATTCTTCAATACATGGGTGATGCCGGCCCGCACACTATTGCTGTCGAAGTTTATGCCCAACGCATCGCCCGTTTGCGAAAGCCGCGTGAGATGCGATTCGAGATAAAGAGCCACGCCATTGAAGACCGCGACGGTTTCGAAAATGCCATCGCCCAGCAGAAGCCCACGGTCGTCAACCGGAAGCGGCAGTTCGGCTTCGAGTGGCGCGCCGTTCAGCCACGTTGCGCTCATGTGACGAGGTCCAGGAAGTTTCGCAGCATGTGATAGCCGTGCTCGGTCATTATCGATTCGGGATGGAACTGTACACCGAAGGTTGCATGTTCGCGATGCCTCAGTCCCATGATCTCCCCATCGTGGCTCCGCGCCGTCACCGCGAGCGGCGATTGCGGCAAAGGCTCCGTGACGATGAGCGAATGATAGCGCCCCGCGCTGAAATTCTCCGGCACGCCTGAGAAAATACCCTGCCCATCGTGGGTGATCTCGGACGAGTCGCCATGCATCGGCCGCTTCGCCCGAACAACGTTCGCGCCGAACACCTGACCGATGCATTGATGCCCAAGGCAGATGCCGAGAATGGGTTTCTTGCCGGAATATGTCCGCACGATCTCGTTCGACCGCCCCGCCTCGCGCGGGTGCAGGCCGGCGAAATGACAATGGCGTTAGACTCAAGATCACGGGCCGAGACTTGATCGTTGCGCACCACCCGGTTTTCCGCGCCAAGCTCGGTAAAGTAGCGTGCGATGTTGTGGACGAAGCTGTCGTAGTTGTCGACGATCAGGATCATGCGGCGAAGGCCTCCATGATGCGGGCGACTTTTGCAATTGTCTCGTCATACTCTTCGGCAGGATTGGACCTGGCCGTGATGCCGCCGCCGCCATGAATCTGCGCCACGCCATCTGCGAACTGCACGGTGCGGATCGCAATGTTGAGGTCCATATGGCCGCTGAACCCCAGCCAGCCAATCGATCCGCAATAGACGCCGCGCGGTTTCCGTTCGATCTCCTCGATCACTTCCATCGCGCGGATTTTCGGCGCACCCGTGATCGACCCGCCAGGAAACGCCGCCGCGATCAGATCGCCCGCCGTCTTTCCGTCGCGAATTTCCGCCGTGACGACCGATGTCAGATGATGCACCGAGGCATAAGTCTCAAGCCCGCACAGAACCGGTACGCGCACCGTGCCGGGCTTTGCGACACGGCTCAGATCGTTGCGCAGGAGATCGACGATCATCACATTCTCGGCGCGGTCCTTGCGGCTTGACGTCAGCTCCGCGATCAAGGTGGCATCGCGCGAAGGATCCGCGTCGCGCCGCCGCGTGCCCTTGATCGGCCGCGCTTCGATGATCTGTCCATCGAAGTTGAACAGCCGTTCCGGCGAGCTCGACACGATCTTGAGCGGCCCGCAATCGAGATAGGCCGCGAATGGCGCGGGGTTCCGGTCGCGGAGATGACGGTAGAACGAAAACGCATCGAAGCCTTCCGGCACTTTCGCCGAAAAACACTGCGCGATGTTGGCCTGAAAGATGTCGCCATCGAGAATGTATTCGACGGTGCGCGCAACGGCCTTCTCGAATTCGTCCCGCGTGAAGTTCGATTTCCAATCCGTGATGTTTCGCGCGCCGAGCGGCAATGGATTGCGCGCGATGAGCGCTTCCATTTCGTCGGCGCGCTCCGCCGCGCGCTTCCGCCGTTTTGCTTCGTCGTGCTCTGGCCGCCCAGTCGAAATCAGAAACGCCCGTTCCTGCATATGATCGAAGGCGATCACCGCGTCGTGGAGATGAAGCTGCACTTCGGGGATCGCAATTGGCGCTTGGGAGAGTTTCGCGCCGGGCTCCAATCGCTTTCCAAACTCGTAGGCGAAGTATCCCGCAAACCCTCCCTGAAATGGCGGAAGTCCCGTCACATGTGGCATGCGATGTTCGGCGAGCAATCGATCAATCACGCCAAGCGCAACGCCATCTGCTTCCCTGCCATCAATGCTGACGCGCCCATCGCGCACTTCAAAAGTCATCGCGGGATTGCAAGCGAGAAACGAGTATCGCCCAAGATGCTCCTGCCGGAGCGCGCTTTCGAACAGCGTTGCGTGCCGCTGGTCTCCGGCCCGCTGCGCCATGGCGGCTGGCTCGCGGTAGACGACTTCGCGGATCTCCGGTGCTGTCTCCTGTGGCAGGGCGAAATTCATGGCGCCGATATAGGGCTGGCCTCTCCAGCCGTCCAAGTCTATTCCGGCCCCATGGCGGCCGATTCCACCATTGCCGATGTCCTTCTGCCGCTGGCGCTCGAAGGCCCTTACTCCTACCGCGTGCCGGAAGGGATGATCCTGAGGCCCGGCGACTACGTCGAAGTGCCGCTTGGGCCCCGCTCTCACATCGGCACCGTTTGGGGGATGAACGGCAAGGCCCCGGAATCCGCCAGACTCCGCGATGTCACCCAGCGGTTCGACATGCCGCCGATGACCGATCTGCACCGGAAATTCGTTAACTGGATTGCGAACTACTACGTCGAACCCGTTGGAAATATTCTGCGTTTGGTGATCCGCGCGCCCGGAGCTTTCGAGGGCGAACGCCAACAGATTGGTTATGTGGCAAGCGGGACACAGCCTGCCCGCATGACGCCCCAGCGCCAGAAAGTTCTCGATGTCGCTGCGGAAGGTTTCGCCATGCGCGGGCCGGAATTGGCCGAGGCCGCGGGCGTGGGGGCGAGTGTCATCAAGGCCATGGTGAAAGAAGGCGCCCTCAAACCCGTGGCCATTCCCGTGTCGAAGCCTTACGCCGCCCCCGATCCTGCCGCAGGCGGCCTTTCGCTGTCCCGCGAGCAGCAGCGCGCCGCGGCGGAGCTTCGTGCCATGGTCGCGACGCGCAGCCACAAGGTGGCGCTGCTCGATGGCGTCACCGGTTCCGGCAAAACCGAAGTCTATTTCGAAGCCATCGCCGCAACGCTCGCTGCCGGAAAACAAGTGTTGCTGCTGCTCCCCGAAATAGCGCTCACCCAATCCTTCATCACCCGCGTCGAATCCCGTTTCGGCGCCGAGCCCGTACAATGGCATTCCGATGTCCGCCCGCGCGAACGCGAGCGCGTTTGGCGCGGCGTCACCACGGGGGAAGCGAGGATTGTCGTCGGCGCGCGCTCGGCGCTGTTTTTGCCATGGAAAAATTTGGGCCTCATCGTCGTCGATGAAGAGCACGAAGGCGCCTACAAGCAGGAAGAAGGTGTGACCTATCACGCCCGCGACATGGCCGTGCTTTACGGATCGCTCGGTCAGTTTCCGGTGATCCTCTCATCCGCCACCCCTTCGCTCGAGAGCCTCGTCAATGTCGACCGCGGCCGCTACCAGCTTGTAAAGCTCAACGACCGCCATGGCCGCGCCGAGTTGCCTGAGATCGGCCTGATCGACATGCGGACCGTGAAGCTCGAACCGGGAAGCTGGCTCTCGCCCGAACTACGCGGCGAAGTGGAGAAGACGCTACAATCCGGCGATCAGGCGCTGCTCTTCCTCAATCGCCGCGGTTATGCGCCGCTCACATTGTGCCGCGCCTGCGGTTATCGACTCATTTGCCCCAACTGCGATGCGGCCTTGATCGAACACCGTTTCCGCAAACAGTTGATGTGTCACCATTGCGGCCACATGGAGCCTGCGCGCGAAGACTGCCCAAGCTGCCATGAAACCGGAAAGCTCGTACCCGTCGGCCCCGGCATCGAACGCCTATCGGAGGAAGCCCAGCGCATTTTCCCCGAAGCGCGGATCGCCATTCTCTCGAGCGACCTCGCACGCGGCACGCTGCTCCGCGATGCCATCCGCGATGTGGCCAAGGGCGAATACAATCTGGTGATCGGCACGCAGCTTGTGGCCAAGGGCCATCATTTCCCGCATCTGACACTCGTCGGCGTGGTCGATGCCGATCTCGCACTCGAATCGAGTGATCCGCGCGGCGGCGAACGCACCTGGGCCTTGATGGCGCAAGTCGCGGGCCGCGCCGGCCGCGGCGAAAAACCGGGCCGCGCGCTCATTCAAACCTATCTCCCGGGCCATCCCCTGATGCAGGCTCTGAAAAAAGGCGACCGCGACGGTTTTCTCAATCAGGAGAAATCGATCCGTGAAGGCGCAGGTCTCCCACCCTATGGCCGCCTCGCCGCCGTCATCGTCTCGGGCAGCGATGCCAACGAAACCGAACGTTTCGCCAGAGCCCTCGCCCGCGCCGCCCCTCTTGTGGAAAAGATAACCTTGCTCGGCCCCGCCCCCGCCCCCTTCGCGCTGTTACGCGGCCGCCACCGCTGGCGCTTTCTGCTGAAAGCCCCGCGCGAAGCCAACGTGCAAGCCTATCTCCGCGAATGGCTCGCTCCGTTCAAACCGAAAGGCTCGCTCCGGGTCGAAATCGACGTCGATCCGTATAGTTTTTTGTGAACAGGCAATGCCAGAACTCAGATTTCACATAGAACATGACAAACTGCCCAAGGGCCTCAGCAGTCCGTTGAAATTCAGCAAGCTTCAGCAAGCACTTCTCGAAGCAGGCATCAAAATTGAATTCCAGGCCAGATACACTTCAAACGTCCGACATGGTTTCGTGGTCGACTTCTGGCCACCGAATCCCAATGTTCCCTATGAGAGGCTGTATATCGTGATGGGAGCTGTCGCATCTGAGAATGCATATACGGCGAGGATGAAGATGATCAACCAAACGCTTCCTGAACTGGTCGCGTGGATTCGGGGGATTCTCTCGCTGCCTGAGAATTCTCCAGTTCGCCGATCCGCCCAACTATTCGCGCGAGAACTGTTGGACGAGTGATTGCATCACTTCGTAAACCGCCACTCGTTGCGATTGCAGTAAACCTCACTAGAGCAACCGGCGGTCATTCGACCGCCGGTAAGTTGCTCTAGCAATTTGAATCTGGCGCATTACTGAACGCTCAAGTGATTCCACTTGAGCGCGTTATGCGCTAGCCTCACGCCGCCCTAGGCATGATCGCCTTCAGCCTGTCGCCCAGCGCGCGTTTATGCATGCGGAGATCGTAGTCGATCTGCAGGCGCAGGAAGAAGCCTTCGCTCATGCGGAAATAACGGGCGAGACGCAGGTCCGTGTCCGCCGTGACAGCGCGCTTGCCGAGCACGATTTCGTTGATCCGGCGCGGCGGAACGCCGATGGCGCGGGCCAAGGCGTTCTGCGAAAGGTCCAGAGGTTTCAGAAATTCCTCCAGCAGAATCTCTCCGACCGTGGCCACATGCAAGCGGCCTGGCTCAGTGGTAGTCGCAGATTTCGACATCTTCGGCATGACCATCGCTCCATACAAAACAAATGCGCCATTGGGCGTTGATGCGGATCGCCCATTGGCCCTTGCGATCGCCCTTCAACCGCTCCAACCGGTTGCCAGTCGGGTTGCGCAAGTCTTCGATCTTGTTCGCCGCATCGAGCATTTGCAGCTTACGCAACGCCGTTTCCTGGATGTCAGGCGGCAGCTTGCGGGACCGCTCTTCGTTCCAAACCCGTTCCGTCTCCTTGCCGGCGAAGCTCCGGATCATGGCAGCTTATAACACGCCTCGTTATATAACGCAATACGTTATAGATTGGGACTGCGTGTCCGAAACACTCGAATGCTTCCGAGAAAGAGCGTTTGCCGCGCGAGGTTCGTTGAGGCAATCCCTCCTTCGCGGCCCGCCGGCTCAGCTAAACCGCCACTCGATCCGGTTCCGGTAGGCTTCTCCCTGCCTGAGCACCGCGCTCGGGAAGTTCGCATGCGTCGGCGCGTCGGGGAAGTTCTGCGGTTCAATCGCAATCGCCTGATACTGCCGCAAGGGGCCGCCCTTCCCCGGCATCGTCTCGTTCCAGTGCAATGCCGTGTACATCTGCATGCCGCATTCGGTGGTCCACACTTCCATGCGCCGGCCGGATGCCGGATCGCAAAGAACGAGCCCGCGCTTCATCTCTCCGCGCTTGCCGTCCAGCGCCCAGCAATTGTCGTAAGGCTCGGCGACCTTGCGGAGTTTGCGGAAATCCCAGCGCGTACCCTCAACCTTGCGGATTTCGCCCGATGGCAACAGTTCCTCGCTCAGCGGCAGATACGCATCGCCATCGATCTGCATCTCGTGATCGAAAGCGTTGCCGTTATCCGACAAGTTCCAGTAGGCGTGGCTGGTCATGTTGATGACCGTGGGTTTCGTTGTCCGCGCCTCGATATCGAGCGACAGAACGTTGCCGCGCAACGCATATTTCGCCGTGGCATCGACGGCGCCCGGAAACCCCTGATCGCCGTCAGGCGAAGAAATCGAAAAGCGGATAGTGTCTCCCTGCCGTTCCGCCTTCCAGTGCCGGACGCCAAAATTATCCGGCCCTCCGTGCAGCTGATGCTCGCCAAAATTGGGAACGAGCTTGTGCTCCACGCCATCAAGCGCGAACCGCGCCTTCGTGATCCGGCCCGCAAACCGCCCGCACACCGCCCCCGCCGTCCAATCGCCGGCCATGATATCCGCGTCCGTTCCGCCACACCGCACCGCGTCAATGCCATCGAACAGCACGGCCACCGGCCTTGCTCCCAGAGTTGAAAACCGGACGGTCAGCGATGGACTGAGAAGTTCGAGCACTAGTGATTATCTCTCGGTATCCCCTTCACCTTGGCGATCCGCTGGAATTTTACCGCGCCCTTCATCACCATCCCATGCGAAAGCTGGTCCACTTCCTTGCGGAAGATTTCCTGCCAGGGCGTCTGTGACTCCGGCGCCTTGTAGCCGCCGTTCTTCTCCAAATCCGCACGGCGTTTATTCAACTCGCCGGCGGACACCAGCATGTCGCAGGTACCCGTGTTGAGATCGATCCGTACCTTGTCGCCATTCTTGAGCAAAGCCAAACCTCCTCCCGCCGCCGCTTCCGGCGACGCGTTCAGGATCGAAGGCGAGCCCGAGGTTCCCGATTGCCGCCCGTCGCCCACGCAGGGAAGCGAGCGCACGTTTTTCTCGAGCAGATAGTTCGGAGCCCGCATGTTCACCACTTCCGCGGCGCCCGGATAGCCGAGCGGCCCCACGCCGCGGATGAACAGCACCGTGTTCTCGTCGATCCCCAGCTTCGGATCGTCGATCTTCGCGTGATAGTCCTCGGGCCCGTCGAACACGATGGCCTTGGCCTCGAAGGCATTGGGGCTCTTGGGATCGGAGAGATAGCGCTGGCGGAATTCCTCCGAGATGACACTCGTCTTCATGATCGCCGAGTCGAACAGATTGCCCGACAGCATCTTGAAGCCCGCGTGGCTCTTGATCGGCTCGCCGAAGGATTTGATCACCTTGCGGTTCCATGAGAACTTGCCTTTGCAATTCTCCCCGATGGTTTTGCCATTGGCCGTGATGCAGTCTTCGTGAAAGCGCCCCGCCTCGATCAGCTCCGCCACCACGGCGGGAACGCCGCCCGCGCGGTGATAGTCCTCACCCAGATATTCGCCCGCCGGCTGCAGGTTCACGAGCAGCGGCAGGTCATATCCCACCTTCTCCCAATCCTTGACATCGAGTTCGACGCCCAGGTGCCGCGCGATGGCGTTCAGATGATTGGGCGCGTTGGTGGAGCCCCCAATCGCGGTGTTGACCGCAATCGCATTTTCGAATGCCTTCCGCGTCATGATCTTCGAGGGCGTCAAATCCTCATGCACCATCTCGACGATGCGTTTGCCCGTTTCGAAAGCCATCTGCCCACGCTCGCGATAAGGGGCGGGGATCGCCGCGTTGAACGGCAGCGACATGCCCAGCGCCTCTGCCAGGGAGTTCATTGTGTTGGCCGTGCCCATGGTGTTGCAGAAACCCGTCGATGGCGCGGATGACGCGACGAGGTCGACGAAGCCTTCATAGTCGAGTTCGCCCGTCGCCAGCTTCTCGCGCGCCAGCCACACGATGGTGCCGGAGCCGGTGCGCTGCCCCTTGTAATCGCCATTGAGCATCGGTCCCGATGACAGCGCAATCGCGGGAATATCCACTGTCGCCGCCGCCATCAAACACGCGGGCGTGGTCTTGTCGCAGCCAACCGTCAGCACCACGCCGTCGATCGGATAGCCGTAGAGCACTTCGACAAGCGAGAGGTAAGCAAGGTTCCGGTCGAGAGAAGCTGTGGGCCGCTTTCCAGTTTCCTGAATCGGATGGATCGGAAACTCCATCGGTACGCCGCCCGCCGCGATGATCCCGTCGCGCACGCGCTTGGCCAGTTCTACATGCACGCGATTGCAAGGTGAAAGATCGGACCCCGTCTGCGCGATACCGATGATCGGCTTCCCGCCCTGCAGCTCTTTGCGCGTGAAGCCGTAGTTCAGATAGCGCTCGAGATAGAGCGCCGTCATGTCGGCATTGCCCGGATTGTCGAACCAGTTCTGGGAGCGGAATTTGAGCGGTTTCTTATTGTCTGCCATGGCCTGCCCTCGCTTTTGTATGACAATAGCGCGCAGCCGCGCGTGCGGCAATCAGCCGTTGAAAGGCGTGCAGGCCTGCCCCGCAACCGGCGCATCCGCCACAAGCAGCGCGCCCTCGATCTTGCGCGCATGGCCGCTCAAACCCTGCCGTGCCGAAGTCACGTACAGCGTCTTCAACTCCGCCCCGCCAAAAACACAGGACGTCGTATTGATCGTAGGTGTTTCGATGATCTCGTCCACCTTGCCCCGCGGCGTGATGCGGATGATGCAGGAGCCGCTCCAGCGCGCATTCCACAAGAAGCCTTCCGCATCGATGGCCGAGCCGTCCGCATAACCCCGCTCATGCGGCCCAAAATGAACCCGCCGATTGACGATCTCGCCCGTCGCCGCATCCCAGTCGAAGGCCCAGATCGTGTTCTTCATCGTGTCCGCGAAATACATCCGCGCGCGGGCCACATCCCAGCACAGCGTATTGGAAACGCCGATCCGCTCCAGCACGCAGGCGCTCCGCCCATCCGCCTCGATGCGGTTGAGCGTGCCGGAACTCCTGTCAATCGGCAGATCTTCGCCATTGGGCCCGATATTGTTCTGCATGGTGCCGAGCCACAGCCGCCCGGAAGGATCGGTCCGCGTTTCGTTGGACCGGTTGACCGGATTGGGATCGATCTCCTTCCACGTCTCGAAGACGCCAGTTTGGGGATCGAGAAACGAAAGCCCGGACTTGTGCGCCACGATGTACCCGCCTTTGGCCCGCGGAATGATCGCGGACACCTGCTCCTTCATCGCCCACGACCGCAAGGCGCCCGTCGCCGGCGTAAACTCATGCACCATCCCCGCCACGATATCGGCAAACGTCAGCCGCCCAGAGGCCCCATCCCAATGCGGCCCCTCCCCCAGCTGAAATCGCGTCTCGAGAACAGGTTCGAATCTCATGAGTTCCGACGTAAGAGGCCAAGCCCCACGCGGTCAAGCCCGGCGAGTAGCATCGTCAACCGAACTTTCTCACAGGCAGCGCCGGCACCGGCTCGACATCGAGCCGCAAATGCCAATAGGACCATGACCGCGCATCGATGATCCCCGGCGGCGCATTCTTCAAAGCCTCCCGCAAATCAGCGTCCGACAGATACCGCCGCAGCACCTCCATGTCCTCGAACGTCGCATAGGCGAAGGCATAAGCCGCAAACCGCACCGGATCGGAGAGAGCCTTCGAGGGCGGCTCGAACCAGATCATCCGCCTCGCGAGGGCTTCGGTTTCGGAATTGAAGGGAATTGAATCAATCATGCTGTGCCAGAATTTCGGCGAGTGACGGAAGCCGGTCAAGCTCGACGGATTTTACAGCAAGCAACAGCCGGTTCCTAACAATCTCCGGCAAAGCCTGTACGTCTCCATCGCCAAAGTAACTCAATGCCTTGAGAGCATTCTGCGGGCTGAACGCCGCGCCATAGATCGCTTGCGCACAGATAATAGCGCCGCCGAGCCCCACTCTCGTCAGGCGCAAGATAGCGTCCACATCAAGATAGTCCTTGCTCTCGCCTCTCATTTGAATGTCCGACAACTTTGTGCCCGCGAGATCGGGTAGGCCCGCAATCCGCAAATCATTGTCCGGCGCCGCGCGCGATGCTGCGAGCCGCTTGAGGCGAGGAACGCCGAAGAACGAGAGTCTGACAGGCCCATTGCGGTAAACGAGACACGTTAGCGTGGAAGGTTGGCTCTGAAGGACCACAGCGCCTGAGAGAAATCCGATTCTGCCGATGAGCTGCTGTCCGTCGAACTCGTTGTCGCCGAAGAAATCGAAATAGATGGATTCCCTGTGGCCCAGATGCAGCGCGAGCGCTGTCCCGCCATAGAGCACAAACTCATCAGGCACGGCGCGAAGCTCCGGCCAAAGGCGCCTCTGCGGCTCTGGCAGGATGTCGATGCGCGGCTCGAAGCGGGGCGGCATGAGGAAGCACTACCATTGGCAAGTGTCAGCCGCCACGTTTCAAAATTTGACCATTTGAACAAATTCTGCCATCCTCGCCCAAATCCGAAAACAGCTGCAAGGAGGAAGCGGCGATGGCGAAAGTGGCAGGGCCCGATATCCGGGCGAAACGCCTGAGCGCCAAGGACTACGCGGCGAACTTCGCCGATCTGCATCCCCCGCTTGATCAACACGAAGCGCTGGTCGAAAGCGACCGCTGCTATTTCTGCTACGATGCGCCCTGCCAGCGGGCCTGTCCCACCGGCATCGACATTCCGATGTTCATCCGCGAGATCAATGCCGGGAACCCCAAGGGCGCCGCCAAAACCATTTACGACGAGAACATCCTGGGCGGCATGTGCGCGCGCGTCTGTCCCACCGAAACGCTCTGCGAAGAAGCTTGCGTGCGCGAGGCCGCCGAAGGCCAACCGGTCAAGATCGGCCAGCTCCAGCGCTACGCCACCGACACGCTGATGGCCACCGGAAAACAGCCCTACATCCGCGCCGCCTCCACAGGGAAACGCATTGCCGTCGTCGGCGCCGGGCCAGCGGGCCTCGCTTGTGCCCATCGCCTTAGCTTTCACGGTCACGATGTCACGATCTTCGAAGCGAAGAAGAAGCCCGGCGGACTCAACGAATTCGGCATCGCAAGCTACAAGACGGTGAATGGCTTCGCGCAGAAGGAAGTGGACTACATCATCTCGATCGGCGGCATTACGATCAAGAACGGCAAACCCCTCAGCAAAAATCTAACTCTCGATCAACTCCGCAATGACTACGACGCCGTATTCCTCGGCATGGGCCTTCAAGGCGTCAACGCACTCGGCGCAAAACACGAAGACGCCGATGGCGTTGATGACGCCGTGGACTACATTTCGGATCTCCGCCAGGCCAACGATCTGTCGAAACTCAAAGTCGGCCGCCGGATTGTTGTCATCGGCGGCGGCATGACGGCCATCGATGTCGCCGTGCAATCGAAGCTCCTCGGCGCGGAAGACGTGACGATCCTCTATCGCCGCGGCCAGCACCAGATGAAGGCCAGCGCATACGAGCGGGAACTGGCGCAAACCAGGGGCGTCAAGATCAAGCACTGGGTCATGCCGAAAAAAGTGATCGCCAAAAACGGCACGGCCACTGGCCTGGAATGCGAATACACCGAGGAAAAGAAGGGCAAGCTGACGGGCACTGGCGAAACCTTCAAGCTCGAAGCCGACATGATCTTCAAGGCCATCGGCCAGACCTTCATCGCCACGCCCCTGGGCGGCCTGATCGAACTCGATCACGGCCGCATCAAGATCGATGCCGACCACCGCACCTCCCTCAAGGGCGTCTGGGCCGGCGGCGATTGCGCCGCAGGCGGCCAGGACCTGACCGTCGCCGCCGTCGAGGACGGCAAGCGCGCCGCGGAAAGTATCCACTCTTTCTTGACTCCTGATACCTGACACCTGACACCTGTATGGAGCCTGACCATGGCTGACCTTCGCACCAACTTCGCTGGCATCAAGTCGCCCAATCCCTTTTGGCTCGCCTCCGCGCCGCCCACCGACAAGGAATACAACGTGGTCCGCGCCTTTAAGGCCGGCTGGGGTGGTGTTGTGTGGAAGACGCTGGGCGAGGAAGGACCGCCCATCGTCAATGTCAACGGCCCGCGTTACGGCGTGGTCCACGGCGCCGACCGCCGCCTGCTCGGCCTCAACAACATCGAGCTCATCACGACCGTCCGCTCGAAGTGAACCTGCGCGAGATCAAGAAAGTGAAACGCGAATGGCCCGACCGCGCCATGGTCGTTTCCCTCATGGTGCCCTGCGAGGAAGAGCCGTGGAAGAAGATCTTGAAAGAAGTCGAGGACACGGAAGCTGACGGCGTCGAACTCAATTTCGGCTGCCCGCATGGCATGAGCGAGCGCGGCATGGGTTCGGCCGTCGGCCAGGTTCCCGAATACATCGAAATGGTGGCGCGCTGGTGCAAGCAGCACACAAGGATGCCGGTGATCGTCAAGCTCACCCCCAACATCACCGACATCCGCCGCCCGGCGAACGCCGCCAAGCAAGGCGGTGCTGATGCCGTTTCGCTGATCAACACCATCAACTCGATCACCGCGATCGATCTCGACAACTTCGCGCCACAGCCGACGATTGACGGCAAGGGCAGCCACGGCGGTTACTGCGGCCCAGCCGTGCGCCCCATCGCCCTCAGCATGGTCTCGGAGATCGCCCGCGACAAGGACACCAGAGGCCTTCCCATTTCCGGCATTGGCGGCATCGCCACCTGGCGCGATGCGGCGGAATTCATCGCGCTGTCATGCGGCACCGTTCAGGTCTGCACGGCGGCCATGGCTTATGGATTCCGCATCGTCCAGGAAATGGCGAGCGGCCTTTCCAACTGGATGAATGAGAAAGGCTATCGCACCATCGATGACTTCCGCGGCCTCGCCGTGCCCAACGTCACCGACTGGCAATACCTCAATCTGAACTATGTCACCAAGGCGCGCATCGATCAGGACCTCTGCATCAAATGCGGCCGCTGTTACGCCGCCTGCGAAGACACATCGCACCAGGCGATTTCAGCCACCAAGAACGGCAGGCGCCACTTCGAAGTGATCGACGAGGAATGCGTCGCCTGCAATCTCTGCGTCAACGTCTGCCCGGTCGACGGCTGCATCACCATGGAGCGGCTCACCGCTGGCACGGACCCGCGCACCGGCAAAGACATCAACCCGGCCTATGCCAACTGGACCACGCACCCGAATAATCCAATGTCATTGAAAGCGGCGGAGTGAGTTTCATAAACTGAGTCCGGCACAGCATGTAATTATCTGAGATTAAACCAGAATTCGTCATTCTGGCGAATGCCGGAATCCATCGATCTGAACTCGCCTTTTACGTCACGCCTCGCCCCCACAATCGCCCTAGTTTGATCCAGGACAAGGGCGCGCTATGTTTCCTATGGAAGAAGTGCAACGGAAGGAGCCCATGTCATGGCCTACAAGACCATCCTCGTTTGCCTCAATGAAATCTCCCGGCTGAACCAACTCGTCGCCGCCGCCGCAGCCTTGGGCCGCACCTACGACGCCCATGTCTCGGGTCTCTACGTGATCCCCTCGGTTCAAGTCTATCCCTCCGTCGGCTTCGAAGCAGCCCCGCAGGTGTTCGAAGGAAACCGGACCTTCTTCAAGGAGAACCTCGCCAAAACCAAGGACGCTTTCGAAACCGCGATGCGAAAGCAAGGCCTGAGTTTCGATTTCCGCAGCGTCGATTCCTCAACTCCCATCATCGCCGACGAAGTCATCGCTCAGGGCCGCGCCGCGGATCTGATCTTGCTGTCGCAAACCGACTCTGGCGAAATGAGCGGCGTCGAGCGCGATTTTGTTGAGCAGGTGGTGATGGCCGCCGGCCGCCCCGTGCTGGTGCTTCCGTTCAAGGGCGAGCCCAAGCTCGACTTCTCCGAAGTGATCCTCGGCTGGGATGGCGGCCGCGAGGCGGCCTGCGCCACCTTCGATGCGCTCCCCATCCTGAAATCCGCCAAGCGCGTGCGCGTCCTTCGCATCGATCCGCAGAAAGATCCCTCGCTCCGCGGCAAAGTCGCGGGCGCGGATATCGCTGAAACTCTCGCCCGCCACGGCGTCAAGGCCGAAACCATGGCCTATCCGACCGAAGGCCTTGGCGAAGGCCAGGCCCTGCTCCGCTGCGCCTCCGACAATGGCGCGGACTTGATTGTCATGGGCGCCTACGGCCACAGCCGCTTGACCGAATTCATCTTCGGCGGCGCCACGCGGCACATCCTTGCCAATCTCGACCGGCCAATCCTCATGTCTCACTAGGAGGCCGGCATGCTCAGCAAGATTAGGCTCGAACTGGCCCGCAGCCACGAACATCCGCAGGGCGCCCGCGATATCGGCTACGAATTCGCCGCACCGCTTGACGACAAGAACCGTATCAATGCGGACGGGTGGCAGAAGAACCGCGACCATTGCCGTGTGCGCCGCTTCCGTCCCGGCGAGGACGACGACATCGGCCACCTCGTGCGCAAGCCCGGCGGCTCATGGGCGTTTCACTACGACATCCACTCGGACGAAGAAGACGACGAGTCGGGCTACCGCTTCGGCGATCACGAATTCCGCGTGGGCGAATATGTCTCCGTCCGCGAGGACGACGGCCTCCACACCTACAAAGTCGTGCGCGTCCAGCCGGTCGGGTGAGGTGGGTCCTAACGGTAAATCTCGCGCCGGTGGCCTACATCGACAACCAGTGTGGTCACGACGTCGTCCTTGATCTCCGCAATGATGCGATAGTCACCAACTCGATATCGCCACAGCCCCTTATATTGTTTTCCCTGCAAGGCCGTAGCCAAATCCCTGGGGTTTTCGCGAACCGCTACCCGGGTTTCGAGGTAGGAGACGATCCTGTGTGCACTCTGCCGGTCGAGACTTTTGAGCTGGTCAAGCGCATTGCGCCTGAACTCAAGTTTCCATGCCAAGGCTCTTCTTCACTTTATCGAGAGGGACCGCTTTTTCGCCGGACTTGTAGAATTCATCGAGCGCCTTCTCAGCGATATACGTATCCTCCATATCCTCAAGATGCTTGAGGATCGCCTCGCGGGCATAGAAAGTCTTCGTCCGGCCGGTCTTCTTGGCCAGGCGTTCGAGTCTCTTCTCAATCTCGGGCGGCAGTCTGATTGCGAGCATCATTCCAACTCCTGATATACACGTATAGCACCGCGCGTCCTCTTGCAACCTTCCGCTACTCACTACTCACTCTTCCTCCTTGCCACTCCCTCCCCAAAAAGCTAGCTCACAGCCAGCCAAAACAGCGAGCCCCTCATGCCCTCCTTCAATCTCTTCCTTCTCCCCGGCGACGGCATTGGCCCCGAAGTCATGGCCGAGGTTGAGAAATTCATTGCCTGGTTCAACAAGCAGGGCATCGCCAAACTCGAAACCGCCCGCGGCCTCGTCGGAGGCTGCGCCTACGATGCCCATGGCAAGGCGATCTCCGAAGAGCACATGGCGCTGGCCCAGAGCGCCGACGCCGTTCTCTTCGGCGCGGTGGGCGGCCCCAAATGGGACAAAGTGCCATATGACGTCCGCCCCGAAGCGGGCCTGCTTCGCCTCCGCAAGGATCTCGGTCTCTTCGCCAACCTGCGCCCAGCCATCTGCTATCCCGCTCTCGCCGACGCATCTTCGCTCAAGCGCAACGTCGTCGAAGGCCTCGACATCCTGATCGTCCGTGAACTGACGGGTGGCGTCTATTTCGGCGAACCCAAGACCATCACCGATCTCGGCAACGGCCAAAAGCGCGGCATTGACACGCAGGTCTACGACACCTTCGAGATCGAGCGCATCTCCCGCGTCGCCTTCGACCTCGCCCGCACCCGCCGCAACAAGGTCTCCTCCACCGAAAAGCGCAACGTCATGAAGACCGGCGTTCTCTGGAACGAGGTCGTCACCCGCATTCACGCCGAAGAATACAAGGACGTTCAACTCGAACACGTGCTGGCCGACAACTGCGCCATGCAGCTCGTGCGCTGGCCCAAACAATACGACGTGATCGTCACCGACAATCTCTTCGGCGATGTGCTCTCGGACGTCGCCGCCATGCTGACGGGCTCGCTCGGCATGCTGCCCTCGGCGTCGCTGGGCGCGCCCAATGCGAAAACCAAACGCCGCAAATCGCTCTACGAACCGGTCCACGGCTCCGCCCCCGATATCGCGGGCACGGGCGCCGCCAACCCCATCGCCATGATCGCAAGCTTCGCCATGGCGCTCCGCTACTCGCTTGGGTTAGGCGAATGGGCCGGCAAGCTCGATGCCGCGATCAGCGCCGTTCTGGCCAAGGGATTGCGCACCAAAGACATCGCCGGCGATCAGCCAGCCAACGCTTCGACAAGCCAAATGGGCGACGCGATTCTCAAGGAACTCAAAGCCGCGGCCTAAACGTCCTCCCCCTTTTTTGCGGGGGAGGAGGGGCCCCTTGGCGCGAAGCGCCATGGGGAAGGTGAGGGTGAGTCAAGAAATTCTCTGACTCACCTCACCTCCCCATCATGCTGACGCATGATGGGTCCCTTCCTCTCCCGCTTCGCAGGAGAGGACCGCCTCAATCGTTCCACAACGACCGCATCGACTGCCGCTGGATGTCCCCGCGCGAGAGGCCGATATCTTGCAGCAGGCGGTCGTCGAAGCTCAGAATCCGCCGCATTTCGCGCCGTTCGCGGAACCGCCGGACGAAGCCGCCCAGGATGCTGCCGGAAGCGGAGTTGTTGTGAGCAGAATGCACATTCGACATGATAACCTCCATTTGGTTTCTGATAGTCTGCGTGTTGTTTCTTGGGCCTAAAATGACGTAAAACGCCACTCTCGACAAACGACTTCGCCTCGGGATATATGTGAGTTTCACTCACACATAATCGAGACCCATGCGCCGCCTGCCGCCCATGTCCACGCTCAAGAGCTTCGAGGCCGCCGCCCGCCACTTGAGCTTCTCCAAAGCCGCCGAAGAACTGCACGTCACCCACGGCGCGGTAAGCCGCGCGGTTCGCACGCTCGAGGATTTCCTCCAGGCCGAGCTCTTCACCCGCAACATCCGCCAGGTCGTCCTCACCCCCTCCGGCAAGACCTATTTCGACATCGTGCAGGGCCTGCTCGACCGCCTCTCCACCGCCACCGTCATGCTGATGGATCAGCGCTCATCCACCGCACTCAATGTCAGCACCATCGATTCCTTCGCGGCGAAGTGGCTGGTGCCGCGGCTTTTCCGCTTCAGCGCCAGATATCCGCAAACCGACGTGCGCCTCTCCACCTCCTCGTTGCTCGCGAATTTTTCTTCGGACGGCATCGACATCGCCATCCGCTATGGCCGCGGCAACTATCCCGGCCTCGCATCGGAACTCCTGCTCCGCGAGGAACTGATGCCGGTGTGCGCTCCGGCGCTGCTCGAAGGCGCCCGTCCCTTACGCGAACTCTCCGACCTCAAACACCACACGCTCATCCACGACGACTTCCCGATCGATTGGGTGAGCTGGCTCCGCATCGCCGGCGTCACCGATGTCGATGCAAGGCGGGGCTTGCGCTTCGAAAGCTCGGCGCACGCAGTACAGGCCGCGGTGCAAGGCGCGGGCGTTGCCCTGGGCAGAAGCGCCCTCGTCGCCGACGATCTCAAAGCCGGCCGCTTGTGAGACCCTTCGATGTCGCCCACCCGATGGATGCCGCCTACTATGTCATCTACCCGCCCGACGCCCTCAAACGCCAAAAAGTCAAAGCCTTCCGCGACTGGTTGCTCGAAGAAACGGCGGGTGAGAAAATTGATCCGTATACGGATCGTCCTCCCCCGCTTTTGCGGGGGAGGAGGGGGGCCCCGTGGCGCAAAGCGCCACGGGGAAGGTGAGGGTGAGTCAAGAAATTCTCTGACTCACCCTCGCCTCCCCATCCATGCTGACGCATGATGAGTCCCGTCCTCCCCCGCTTCGCAGGAGAGGACCTTGGCGCGCAAAAACTACCGCTGAATAACCACCCGCACCTTCGGCCCATGCGGACCGACGACCGGGCCGTGGATGTCGCCGATCTTGATCTTGTTGAACAGCGAGGTGGGAAGCTGCGCGGTACTCGCCGCCGAAGCCGCGGACGAAAGAACGGACAGCGAGAAGCAGATAAATGCCAGAGTCTTGAAGGTCTTCATGGAGAGTCTCCTTTGCGGGTTGCCGAGATCAAGTCTCGATGCGCGCAATTTAATGGCGAACGATTGAACTGGTTTTGAATGTGGCGTTCAACCAGAGTTCAGAAACCCGGCAAGCCGCTCGGTAGGTTCCGCGCCGTCCGGCCTCAAACGAGCTTATCAACTATGCCTAGCCTTACGCAGTCACTGCACTAATTCGTCGGTGATTCGTCTTACGTATCAACAGGTTATGGCCCTTCAGTGAGATAAGATCAGCCCTCTGCTCTTAGTTCGAATTTTGTCAATCTAAGATCAATAGGTTGATCTTATCAAAATTCGCTAATTTAGGATCA
>JAAURV010000017.1 GCA_012032065.1 Hyphomicrobiales bacterium | reverse complement strand
GCCATATCCACAGTCTTTAAGGCCCCCGCGGGTTATTTAATGAGACGCCGCCATCATGCTCCGCCACCGTTGGGCCAAGTATCCGGCAGGCGGTAGCCCGGGGGAAGGGGATCGGACGGGCCGGCCATCGACTGCTTGGCGGCGAAGGACGGTAGGTTGCGTACATGAACGCCTCCGGCCTTGCCGTGACGGCAGTCCGCCGCGCGATTCGTTCGGCACGAAGTTCCGGAGAGTCTGATCCTGCGCGATGAACCGCGCCTGATCCCAGATCGTGGCTCGCGGCGGGGACGAAACGCCGCCCGCGGAAACTGCGATTTCTAGCTTTGCTTCACTTCCTGTTCGATGGCGCCGAACACGGAGCGGCCCGATTTGTCCTTCATTTCGATGCGTAAGGTATCGCCAAAGCGCAGGAACGGCGTTTGCGGCGCGCCATGTTCGATGGTCTCGATCACGCGGAGTTCGGCGATGCAGGAATAGCCAACCCCGCCTTCGCCGGCAGGCTTGCCCGGACCGCCATCTCCATCCTTGTTCGAGACGGTGCCCGAGCCGATAATGGTTCCAGCGCCGAGCGGCCGGGTTTTGGCGGCATGAGCAATGAGCGCGGGAAAATCGAATGTCATGTCCACACCGGCGTTGGCTTTGCCGAATGGCCTGCCGTTCAGTTCCACCAGCAAGGGCAGATGCACCCGGCCGCCATCCCACGCATCGCCCAGTTCATCGGGAGTGGCCGCAACCGGAGAGAAAGCCGACGAGGGCTTTGCGTGAAAGAAACCAAAACCCTTGGCGAGTTCCGCCGGCATCAAATTGCGCAAGCTGACATCGTTCACCAGCATGATCAGGCGGACAAACTTCGCGGCCTCCACGGGCGATGCCCCCATCGGCACATCGCCCGTAACAACCGCGACCTCCGCTTCCATGTCGATGCCGCAAGCTTCGTCCGCCATCAAAATTGGATCGCGCGGCGCAAGAAACGAATCCGAGCCGCCTTGATACATCAACGGATCGGTCCAGAAGCTCGCGGGCATCTCCGCGCCGCGGGCCTTCCGCACCAACGCGACGTGGTTCACGTAGGCCGAACCATCGGCCCACTGATAGGCGCGCGGCAATGGCGATGCCGCTTCGTGCTCCCTGAAACGGAAGCAGGGGAATCGTTCCCCCTCTCGAGTTGCTCAGCCATTTCGCGCAAGCGCGGAGCGGAGACATCCCAATTGTCGAGCGCGGCTTGAAGCGTGGGCGCGACATCATGCGCGGACACGGCCTGGGTCAGATCCTTCGAGACGACAGCAAGCTTGCCATCGCGGCCAAACTTCAAACTCGCGAGCTTCATGGTTTTCCGTTGAACTTGCGGTCAAGTCCATCCCAGCATTTGCCGTAATCCGGCTGGAGCGTGGCGAGCGAGGCCGCGTAGGACGTGAGTTGCTGCGGAAAGCGGGTTTCGAACATGAAGGCCAGGGTGTCGGTCAATCGCCGGGGCTTCAATTCCTCCGTCGCCGCCTTTTGATATGCGCTGAGATCAGGGCCATGGGGCAGCATGCAATTGTGAAGGCTCATGCCGCCGGGAACGAAGCCATCGGGTTTGGCGTCGTAGCGGCCATAGATGAGGCCCATGAACTCGCTCATGATGTTCATGTGATACCAGGGCGGACGGAACGAATGCTCCGCCACCAGCCAGCGCTCCGGGAAGATCACGAAATCCACGTTGGCGGTGCCATCCTCGCCCGATGGCGCAGTCATGACCGTGAAGATCGACGGATCGGGATGATCGAAGAGAAGGGCGCCGACCGGCGAGAAAGTGCGGAGATCGTATTTGTATGGCGCGTAGTTGCCGTGCCAGCCGATCACATCGAGCGGCGAATGGCCGATCTCGCATTCGTAGAAATTGCCGCACCACTTCACGGTCATCCGGCAAGGCGTCTCCTTGTCTTCGTAGGCGGCGACGGGAGTCTTGAAATCGCGCGGATTGGCAAGGCAGTTGGCTCCGATCGGCCGCGATCCGGCAAGGTGAACTTGGCGCCATAGTTCTCGCACATGTAGCCACGCGCGGGCCCTTCCAGAAGCTCCACCTTGAACTTCATTCCACGCGGGATGACGCAAATGTCGCCGGCCCGCACATCGATCTTGCCGAGTTCGGTGAAAAAGCGGAGGTGGCCTGCTTGCGGCGCCACAAGCAATTCGCCGTCGGCATTGTAGAAGTAATCGTCCACCATGGATGTGTTGACGAAGTAAACCGACGCCGACATGCCGGCTTGCGTGAACACGTCTCCCGCCGTGGTCATGGTGCGGATGCCGGATATGAAGTTCAGCTCTCCCTCCGGTTCCCCGGGCGGCGACCAGCGCAGCGGGCCAATCGGCATGTCCGTCCGGTCCGTGCAGGGAGCGGTTTTCCAGAAGGGATGATCGGTTTTCGTGAAACGCGACGTGTGGCGTACGGACGGCCGCATTCTATAGAGCCATGAGCGCTCATTGGTGCCGCGCGGCGCGGTGAAAGGCGAACCCGAAAGCTGCTCGGCATAAAGACCATAAGCCGCCCGCTGCGGCGAGTTCTGGCCGTGAGGAAGCACGCCCGGCAGCGCCTCCGTCTCGAAGTCGTTTCCGAAGCCCGGCATGTAGCCCGGCACGATGGCGCTTCGCGGCGCGGCGGACTTTTGCTGCACGTTCCATGCCGGCACCATTGGTTGCAGATGAACAAAAGATAGTTGCGCTTGCAACCGGTTTTGTCAAGATGCAATCATGGCCAAGGCGTTCAAACTGGAAGATTTCCTCCCTTACCGGTTGAATATTCTCGCGCAGGAGAGCTCGCACCGCCTTTCGGCCATCTACAGCGCCCATTTCGATCTGGACATTCCGCAGTGGCGCATTCTCGCAAATCTGGCGTCGCGCGGCGAACTGACCGCCCAAGGCATCGCCGCCATCACCTTCAGTCATAAATCGACCGTCAGCCGCGCGGTGGCGGCGCTGGAGGGGCGCAGGCTGATCGAAAGAGTGGAAGACAGGGGCGACAGGCGCGCTCTTGTCCTGCGGCTTACGGCGAAGGGCCGCAGGCTTTTCGGCGAACTGCTGCCGCTGGTGCTGAGTTTCGAAAAGGAATTACTCTCGAAACTGTCCGCGGCCGAGCGCAAAGGACTGATGAAAGGCCTCGCCGCACTGGAGCGCGAGCTGCTGCCGCGGGAGCCGTGACAGTTACGGGCCGCCAAGAGCCAGGAGATTGTCGTCGCGGAGAGTTTCCAGCGCGATCTCCGAGCGCACGCGGTCGACGGCGGCATGGGCGAGCAGCGTATCGGTGATGATCCGCTGAAGGGCGCTCAAATCGGCGACCGCGAGTTTCAACAAATAGTCGAAGTCCCCGGTTACGGCATGCGCCTCCATGATTCCGGCGGTGCGCGAAATCAAGTCGGCGAAACGTTTGGAATTGCCCTTGGAGTGATTGTGAAGCTTCACATGGACAAAGGCGGTGACGGCGAGGCCTGCCTTTTTCGCGTCGAGCACGGCGCGATAGCGGCGAATGACGCCGCTCTCTTCCAGAGCCTGCCTCCGCCGCGCTGCCTGCGAATCCGAGAGACCCACTTTTTCCGCGAGATGGTTTCGCGACATGCCGGCGTCGCGCTGCAAGGCGTCGAGCAATCTCAAATCATGCCTATCCATCATGCATATAAACAGTCACATTTCCGCCTGGACTGCTCGTTTACGCGCATCTTGTGCGGTTTTCAATCTGCTTTTGCGCAGAAGCGGCAAAGCGGATATGCTATTGGCAAGAACGACAAAGCTGAGGACGCTGCGATGGGCCCCTTCCCTCACGATGCACCGCCTGCAACGATCACGCCCGGCAATCCCATGGGCACGGATGGTTTCGAATTCGTCGAGTACACCCATCCCGATCCGCACGCGCTCGACGCTCTGTTCCGGAAGCTCGGTTTCAGTCCGGCCGCGCGCCACCGCTCCAAGGATGTGATGCTGTACCGCCAGGGCGGCATCAACTTCATCGTCAACCGCGAAAAGAACTCCTACGCGCAAGCCTTCGCGGAGAAGCATGGACCGTCGGCGCCCGCCATGGCGTTCCGCGTGGCCGATGCGCGGAAGGCTTACGAGCGGGCGCTGTCGCTCGGCGCGAAACCCGCGCAAACGCAAGCCGGTCCCATGGAGCTCAACATCCCGGCGATCGAAGGCATTGGCGAGCTCCATATCTATCTCGTCGACCGCTACGGCGCGAAGGGCTCGATCTACGATGTCGATTTCGAGTGGCTCTCCGAGCCCGATCCGGCGCCGGCGGGTGCGGGCCTCTACTACATCGATCACCTCACCCACAATGTGCATCGCGGCAACATGAATCCATGGGCGGAGTTTTACGAGAAGCTCTTTAGCTTCAAGGAAATCCGCTTCTTCGCCATCGAAGGCAAGCTCACTGGCCTCATGTCGCGCGCCATGACGAGCCCCTGCGGCAAGATCCGCATTCCGATCAACGAGTCCGCGGACGACAAGAGTCAGATCGAGGAGTATCTCAGGAAATATCACGGCGAAGGCATTCAGCACATCGCCATGGGCAGCCGAGATCTCTATGCGTCGATCGAAACGCTGGAGCGGAATGGCGTCACCTTCATGCCGGGCGCGCCTGCCACCTACTACGAGAAAGTCGACGCGCGAGTGCCGGGCCATGGCGAACCGCTCGACCGCCTCAAGCGCAATGGCATTCTTATCGACGGCGAGGGCGTGGTGAATGGCGGCATGACGAAAGTGCTGCTGCAGCGCTTCTCGAAAACCTGCATCGGCCCAATCTTCTTCGAATTCATCGAGCGCAAGGGCGACGAGGGTTTCGGCGAAGGCAATTTCCGGGCGCTGTTCGAATCGATCGAGGAGGACCAGATACGCCGTGGCGTGTTGAAACCGGCTGCCGTCTGACGGCAAGCGAGGCCTGACTTTCTCGCCCGCCACAAAAGGTGTAGGAGGATCGTGGTGAAATTGATGACCATGGATTCGTCCTTGCACCTTAGGATACCGGACGCGCACTATCGTCCGGGCGATGCACCGGATTTCAAGCATTTGCAGCTTCCGGGACCTGACGATTCAATGAAGCCTCCGGTCGATGCGCCTGCCGCCTCCATGCGCGATCTCGCATTCGGCCTGGTGCGGGTGATGAACAGCGACGGCGCGGCGCTTGGCCCGTGGAACCCCAAGCTCGATTCGGACACCTTGCTGCGCGGGCTTCGCGCCATGCTGGTTACGCGCACTTTCGACGACCGCATGTTCAAGGCGCAGCGCCAGGGCAAGACGCCGTTTTACATGAAGTGCACGGGCGAGGAAGCGGTCGCCCGTCGCGCAGGCCATGGCGCTCAGGCCCGACGACATGTGCTTTCCGACCTATCGCCAGCAGGGCCTCTTGGTCGCGCGCAACTGGCCGATCACCGACATGATGTGCCAAGTCTATCTCAACGCGAAAGACCGGCTGAAGGGCCGGCAACTTCCCGTGCTTTATTCGGCGAAGGACGCATCGTTCTTCTCGCTCGCGGGCAATCTCGGCACGCACTATCCGCAAGCCGTGGGCTGGGCCATGGCGTCCGCCTACAAGCGCGACACGCGGATCGCCGCCGCATGGATCGGCGAAGGCGCTTCGGCGGAAGGCGACTTTCACAACGCAATGGTGTTCGCCGCCGTCTATCACGCGCCGGTCATTCTCAATCTCGTCAACAATCAGTGGGCAATTTCGTCGAGCCAGGGGATTGCTGGCGGTGAAGAAGCGACCTTCGCGTCGCGGGCCATCGGTTTCGGCATTCCCGGCATCCGCGTGGACGGGAACGATTTTCTCGCCGTGCATGCGGTCACGAGTTGGGCGGCGGAACGGGCGCGCAACAACCACGGACCGGCCTTCATCGAACTTTATACCTATCGCGCGGCGGCGCATTCGAGCAGCGACGATCCGAGCCGCTACAGGCCGGGCGACGAGCATCAGCACTGGCCGCTCGGCGATCCGGTCGAGCGGCTCAAGAAACATCTGACGGTCATTGGCGCCTGGGACGAAACGCGCCACGCGGCGCTGATCAAGGAAGCCGAGAAAAGACGTCGATGCGGCGAACAAGGAGGCGCAGCGTTCCGGCGTTCACTCCAACGGCCCGCACCACGATCCATCCACCATGTTCGACGACATCTACAAGGAGATGCCGGAGCATTTGATCGAGCAGCGCGCCGAGATGCAGCGGCTTCGCGAACTTTCCGGCAGGCACAAGTCATGACCTCCATGAACATGATCCAGGCTCTCAACTCGGCGCTCGATGTGATGCTGGGGCGCGATCAGAATGTGCTGATCTTCGGCGAGGATGTGGGATTTTTCGGCGGCGTGTTCCGGGTCACCGACGGATTGCAGCAGCGCCACGGCCAGCAGCGCGTGTTCGATGCGCCAATCGCCGAAGGCGGGCAAGTGGGCGTCGCCATCGGCATGGGCGCATATGGCTTGCGGCCGGTGGTGGAGTGTCAGTTCGCCGACTACATCTATCCCGCATTCGATCAGATCGTTTCCGCCGCGGCGCGGTTGCGCTATCGCTCGGGCGGCGAATTCAACGCGCCAATTACAATCCGCTCGCCCTATGGCGGCGGCATATTCGGCGGCCAGACCCACAGCCAGAGCCCCGAGGGGCTGTTCACCCATGTGTGCGGATTGAAAACCATCATTCCGTCCAATCCCTACGATGCGAAGGGTCTTCTGATCAGCGCCATCGAAGACGACGATCCCGTGCTCTTTTTCGAGCCGAAGCGGCTCTACACCGGGCCGTTCGCGGGATATCACGACCGCCCGCTCGAGACCTGGGCGAAACATCCGGCGGGCGAGGTTCCATCGGACTATTATAAAGTGCCGCTGGGCAAGGCTGCGATCGTGCGGGAGGGCGGCGATCTCACGGTGCTGGCTTACGGGACGATGGTGCATGTGGCGCTCACCGCCGCCGAAGAGACGGGCGTTGATGCGGAAGTGATCGATCTCCGCACCTTGTGGCCGCTCGATACCGAAGCGGTCGTCGAGTCGGTGAAGAAAACGGGGCGCTGCCTTGTCGTGCATGAGGCCACCAAGACCGGCGGTTATGGCGCGGAACTTTCGGCGCTGGTTCAGGAGCATTGTTTCCATCACCTCGAAGCGCCCATCGAGCGCGTGGCGGGATGGGACACGCCCTACCCGTGCGAATTCGAGTGGGACTACTTCCCGGGCCCTTTGCGCACCGGTGACGCCATGCGCCGCATCATGACGGCGTGAGAGGGACAATGAGCCGCTTCGTCTTCAAGCTCCCCGACATCGGCGAAGGCGTCGCCGAAGCCGAGATCGTCAAGTGGCATGTGAAAGCGGGCGAGGAGGTGGCGGAGGGACAAGCCTTCGTCGATGTGATGACCGACAAGGCCACGGTGGAAATCTCGGCGCCGTGAGCGGGATCATCCGTATACGGAACGGCGAGGAAGGAGCAAAGCTCGCGGTGGGCGCGGAGCTTGCGGTGTTCGAAACCGGCGAAGAGGATAGGCAGGACGCGCCAGTCAAGGTTGTTCCATCGCTTGCGCCCAAGGCCGGCAAGGTTGCGGCGGCAAGGGGCTCGGGAAAGGCGCTCGCCTCGCCTGCCGTGCGAGCGCGGGCGGCGTCTCTCGGGATCGATCTGGCGACTGTGAAGGGCAGCGGACCGGAAGGCCGCGTGGTTCACGCCGACCTCGACGGATTGCTCACGGCCAAGCAAGAGAAGGCAATTGTCGCGCCAACGCTTGCCGCTCTTGAAGAGGGCGCAAAAGACATCAAGATTTTCGGACTGAGGCGGCGCATCGCCGAACGCATGCAGGACGCGAAGCGCCGCATCCCGCATTTCGCTTATGTCGAGGAAGTGGATGTCACGGCGCTGGAGGCGCTGCGCGCGGAACTCAATGCCGCGCATGGCTCCCGTCAGCGGATTACGATGCTGCCGTTCATCATCCGCGCCATCGCAAATGCATTGCCCAGCCATCCCACCGTCAATAGCCACTTCGACGACGCGAATGGCGTCATCCGCCAGTTCACGTCCATGCATGCCGGCATCGCCACGCAAACCGACCGCGGCCTGCTCGTGCCGGTGATCAGGCACGCGGAGAAGATGGATGTATGGAAACTCGCCGAGGAAATTACGCGCCTGAGCGCCGCCGCCAGGAGCGGCAAGTCGGACCGCGCCGAGCTTGCCGGTTCGACCATCACGGTGACGAGCCTTGGCGCGCTGGGCGGTATCATGGCCACGCCGATCGTCAATCCGCCGGAAGTCGCGATTGTCGGCGTCAACCGTTTGGCCGAGCGTGCCGTGGTGATCGATGGCAGAATCGAAGCCCGCAAGATGATGAATCTCTCGTCCTGCTTCGATCACCGCATCGTCGACGGCTACCAGGCCGCGGCCTTCATCGCCGATGTCAAAAAAAGCGTTGGAAAGCCCGAGAGCGCTGGTCACCTAGTTTACCCGCCGTTCCCGCCATCATCAAAACATGTGACCGCCTTCGGTTTTGCGCTATATCCCGATTCACGGACTCCTGTTGATGCGCGCAAACAGCTTCTCTGCTTTCGATTTCGGCCTCGGCGAAACGGCGGACGCCATCCGCGAAGCCGTGCAAGCCTTCGCGCGCGCGAGGATCGCGCCGATCGCGGACAAGATCGACAGGGATGACTGGTTCCCGCGCGAACTCTGGCCCGAGATGGGGAAGCTCGGCCTGCATGGCATTACCGTCGAGGAGGAATGGGGCGGCGCGGGGCTCGGTTATCTCGAACATTGCGTGGTGATGGAAGAACTCTCCCGCGCGTCGGCCTCGGTGGCGCTGAGTTACGGCGCGCATTCCAATCTTTGCGTCAATCAAATCCGGCGCTGGGGAAGCGAAGCACAGAAAAAGCGGTATTTGCCCAACTTGATCAGCGGAGATCATCTGGGCGGCCTTGCGATGTCGGAAACGGGTGCTGGTTCCGACGTGACATCGATGAAGCTGCGCGCCGGCAGGAAGGGCAGCCGCTTCGTTCTCAACGGCACAAAGATGTGGATCACCAACGGCCCCTCCGCCGATGTACTGGTGGTCTATGCGAAGACCGATCCCGAGGCGGGGAAACGCGGCATCTCGGCCTTCATCGTGGAGAAATCCTTCAAGGGATTTTCGGTGGCGCAGAAGCTGGATAAACTCGGCATGCGCGGTTCGGAAACCGGCGAACTGGTGTTCCATGATTGCGAAGTGCCGGAGGAAAATCTGCTTGGCGAATTGGGCAAGGGCGTCAATGTGCTGATGTCGGGCCTCGACTACGAACGCACCGTGCTCGCGGCGGGGCCGCTCGGCATCATGCAGGCGTGTTTGGATTTGGTCTTGCCGTACATCCATGAAAGAATGCAATTCGGGCAAGCGATCGGAGAATTTCAACTCGTGCAGGGCAAGATCGCCGACATGTATGTGACGATGAATTCCTGCAAGGCTTACGTTTATGCCGTCGCCAAGGCCTGCGACAGGGGCGAGACGACGCGCGAGGATGCGGCGGGCGCCATCCTGATCGCGGCGGAGAAAGCAACGCAGATCGCGCTCGATGCGATCCAGCTCCTGGGTGGCAACGGCTACATCAACGATTATCCCGCCGGCCGCCTGCTGCGCGACGCAAAACTCTATGAGATCGGCGCCGGCACCAGCGAAATCCGCCGCCTCCTCATAGGGCGCGAGCTCTTCGCGAAGACGGCGTAGGTCACATGGCCGCCCTTCGCTCAGCATCGATGCGAAAATCGGCGGAGTTCGCGGAAAACAGCCGCGTCATGGCGGCGCTGTTGGGCGACTTGCAGGCGAAGCACGCGAAAATCGCCGAGGGCGGCAGCGCCGAAGCGCGCGCCAAGCATACGGCGCGCGAGAAGTTGCTGGTGCGCGACCGCATCGATCTGCTCGTCGATCCGGGAAGCCCGTTTCTGGAATTCTCGCCGCTTGCCGCCTTCGACATGTATGGCGGCGACATTCCGTCGGCCGGCATCGTCACCGGCATCGGGCGGATCAGCGGACAAGAGTGCGTTGTCGTCGCCAACGATGCGACGGTGAAGGGCGGCACATATTTTCCGATGACGGTGAAGAAACATCTGCGGGCTCAGGACATCGCGCGCGACAATCGCCTTCCCTGCATCTACCTGGTCGACTCCGGCGGCGCCAATTTGCCCAATCAAGACGAAATATTTCCAGACGAACGCCATTTCGGCCGCATCTTCTACAATCAGGCGCGAATGTCGGCGCTTGGAATCCCGCAGATCGCCGTGGTGATGGGTTCGTGCACGGCAGGCGGCGCATATGTTCCCGCCATGTCGGATCAATCGATCATCGTGCGCGATCAAGGCACGATTTTTCTCGGCGGGCCGCCGCTGGTGAAAGCCGCCACCGGCGAGGAAGTCACCGCCGAGGAACTGGGCGGCGCGGACGTTCACAGCCGCCAGTCAGGCGTCACCGACTACTATGCGACGAGCGATGCGCATGCGATCGGGCTGGCGCGGCTGTCCGTCTCCAATCTCAATCGCCGGAAGCCCGCTGCCGTTCGATCGCGCGAGCCGAAAGAGCCGCTCTACTCCATCGAAGAACTGAACGGCATCGTTCCATCGGATGTACGGCGGTCTTACGATGTGCGCGAGGTGATTGCGCGCCTCGCCGATGCGTCCGAGTTCGAGGAGTTCAAGCAGCTCTACGGAACGACACTGGTTTGCGGCTTTGCGCATATCTTGGGATATCCAATCGGCATCCTCGCCAACAACGGCATTCTTTTCGGCGAGAGTGCGTTGAAGGGCGCGCATTTCGTGCAGCTGTGCAGCCAGCGCAACATACCGCTGCTCTTTCTCCAAAACATCACCGGATTCATGGTGGGCAAGAAATACGAGGCATCGGGCATCGCCAAGGATGGCGCCAAACTCGTGACGGCGGTGGCAACGTCGAACGTTCCCAAATACACGGTGGTGATCGGCGGTTCCTATGGCGCGGGCAACTACGGCATGTGCGGGCGCGCGTATTCTCCGCGCTTCCTCTGGATGTGGCCCAACGCGCGCATCTCGGTGATGGGAGGCGAGCAGGCGGCGAGCGTGTTGAGCCTTCTGCGCCGCGAGAACATCGAGGCGAAGGGCGGAACGTGGAGCGCCGCCGAAGAAGGCGCATTCAAAACGCCGATCCGCGAACAATACGAACGGCAAGGGCATCCTTACTACGCGACGGCGCGATTGTGGGACGACGGAATCATCACGCCCGCCGATACACGCTTGGTCCTCGGGCTGGCGCTGGCGGCGGGCGCGCATGCGCCAATCGAAGAGACCAGATTTGGCGTGTTCCGGATGTGAGCATGAGCGAACGCTTCCGCATCGATGTCAATGACGGCGCCGCCATCCTGACGATGACGCGGGCGGCGGTGAACAATGCGTTCGACGACATCACGATCAGAGAGTTGACGGCGTCGCTCTCCGAATTGGCCGGCAATGCGGATGTCGAGGCCGTTGTCATCGCCGGTGAGGGCAAGAATTTCTGCGCGGGCGCCGATATCGCATGGATGAGGCGCGCCGCCGCCTACGGCTACGACGAGAATCTCGCCGATGCCGAAGCGCTTGCCAAGCTGATGTCGGCGCTCGATCGATTGCCCAAGCCGACCATCGCCAAGGTGCAAGGCGCGGTCTATGGCGGCGGCGTGGGCCTTGTCGCGTGTTGCGATGTCGCGATTGCCGCGGATGACGCGCGCTTCTGTCTCTCTGAAGTGAAGCTCGGCATCATTCCCGCCGTCATCGGCCCTTATGTGATGGCGGCGATTGGCGCGCGCGCTTGCAGGCGCTACTTCCAAACCGCCGAAGTGTTCGATGCCTCGCGCGCCAATGAACTGGGTCTGGTGCATGAGGTGGTGCCCGCATCGAAGATCAATCTGCGTATCGAGGCCATCCTCGCATCCCTGAAGCAAGGCGCGCCACATGCCAAGGCCGCGGCGAAGGCGCTTGTGATAGAGTTGGCGCATCGGCCGGTTGAGGCGCCGTTGATTGCGGAAACGGCGGCGGCGATCGCGGAGATGAGATCGAAATCCGAGGCGAAGGAAGGACTGTCAGCCTTCCTCGAACGGCGAAAGCCCAGATGGCGCGGCGATGCTGGCTAAACCTTTCCGCAAACTCCTGATCGCCAACCGCGGCGAGATTGCCTGCCGGATCATGCGTACGGCGCGGCAAATGGGCATCGGAACGGTCGCCGTCTATTCCGATGCCGACAGAAACGCCCTGCATGCCGGGATGGCCGACGAGGCCCATCGCATCGGCTCCGCCCCTGCCCGCGAAAGCTACCTCTCCATCGAACGCATCATCGGCGCTGCCAAGTTCCGGCGCGGAGGCCGTCCATCCGGGCTACGGTTTCCTCTCCGAGAACGCGGATTTCGCCGATGCCTGCGAGATGGCCGGACTTGTTTTTGTGGGTCCGCCCGCCGAAGCCATGCGCGCCATGGGTTCGAAATCCGCAGCGAAAGCGCTGATGGCGGCGTCCGGGGTCCCGCTTGTGCCGGGCTACCACGGCGAAAAGCAGGATGCGAAGACGCTTTCGAAGGCGGCGGACGCCATCGGCTATCCCGTGCTGATCAAGGCTTCCGCCGGTGGCGGCGGCAAGGGCATGCGCATCGTTCAAGTCAAAAGCGAGCTGGCGCGGGCCCTTGAAAGCGCCAAGCGCGAAGCCTCATCGGCCTTTGGCGACGATCGTGTTCTCATCGAGAAGTACCTTGAGCGCCCGCGTCATATCGAAGTGCAGGTTTTCGGCGACATCCGGGGCAATATCGTCTCGCTCTTCGAGCGCGAATGCACCTTGCAGCGCCGCCATCAGAAAGTGGTCGAAGAGGCGCCATCCGCCGCCGTTACGGAGGCGCGGCGCGAGACGATGATGACGGCCGCGCGCGCCGCCGCAAGAGCCGTGGGTTATGCCGGCGCCGCACCATCGAGTTCATCGCCGATGCGGCGGGTTTCTATTTCATCGAGATGAACACAAGGCTGCAAGTCGAACACGCGGTCACGGAGATGATCACCGGACTCGACCTCGTCGAGTGGCAGTTGCGCGTGGCCATGGGCGAGGCGCTGCCGCTCAAGCAGGATCAGATCTCGAGAAGCGGCCACGCCATCGAATGCCGCATCTATGCCGAAGACCCGGAGAAAGGTTTTCTACCGTCGATCGGGCGTCTCGAAGTCTGGCGGCAGCCGGCAGCGGCGCGAGGAGTGCGGATCGACACCGGATTCCGTCAAGGCGACGAGGTTTCCCAGCACTACGATCCAATGCTCGCGAAACTCATCGTGTGGGGCGAAGATCGCGGCGTGGCCCTCAGGATGATGGAGGATGCGCTGAACGAGTTCCATGTCGCCGGCGTATCGTCCAACGCCGGCTTTCTGCAAACGCTCGTCGCGCATGACTCGGTGCGCGGCAACGCGATCGACACCGGCTTCATCGAACGCGAATTGAGTCAATTGACAGGGCGGCAATCGATCGGACCTTTGGAACTGGCGGCGGCAATCGCGGCAATTCTGGCGCGTGACGGAGGTTCCGATCCGTCTCCCTGGTCCGATCGATCCGGCTGGATGATGGTTGGCGAGCGCAAGCGGCGCATCGTGCTGCGCGATACCCATGGCGGCGAACACGTGGCTATGCTCCACTATGCGAGAACGGGCCTCGTGCTTGGCTCGCGGCAGTTTTCATTCGGCGCCGAAGACGATTGTCAGTTCCGCATTTCGCTGGACGGCATCGCTTCCCGGGCCTTCGCCAACATTCACGGAACGGACATCGCCATCGCAACCGAGAACGGCCGGTTCAAGCTATCTTATGCCGATCCGTTTGCCGGAGCCGGGGTGGAACCGGCGCTGGCGGGCATGTGATTTCTCCGATGCCGGGAAACATCATCGGCATTCACGCGAAAGCCGGCGACATCCTCGAGCGTGGTCAACCCGTGCTCACCCTGGAGGCGATGAAAATGGAGCATGCGCTGAAGGCCCGGTCGCGAGGGAAACTCATTGCGCTTCGCTGCGCGGTTGGAGATTTCGTGCAGGAAGGCGCGGTGCTTGCGGAGTTCGAGGCCATCGAAAGTCAATGATCCCGAAAGCCGTAAGGATTGTCGAAGTTGGCCCGCGCGACGGATTGCAGAACGAGGCTCGGATCGTTCCTGTCTCCGCCCGCATAAGACTGATCGGAGATCTGCTGGCGGCGGGATGCCGCACCATCGAAGCGGGAAGCTTCGTCTCGCCGAAATGGGTTCCGCAAATGGAGGGGACGGCAGAGGTTTTGAGCGCGTTCAAGCACCGCACCGACGCATCGTTTCCGGTTCTGGTTCCCAACGAGAAAGGATTCGACGACGCTCTTGCCGCGGGCGCCAAGGAAGTGGCGATCTTCGCGGCGGCTTCGGAGACGTTCTCGCGGAAGAACATCAATTGCTCGATCGCGGAATCGATGAACCGCTTCGCGTCTGTTGCCGGGAAAGCAAAACAGCACGGCGTCAAGCTGCGCGGATACGTGTCCTGTGCGTTGGGCTGCCCTTACGAAGGCGGCATCGGCGCGGAAGCCGCCGTCCGCGTTGCCCGGCAACTGCATGAGCTTGGCTGCTACGAAGTCTCCCTTGGCGACACGATAGGCGTTGGAACGCCGGAGCGCGCGCGCAATCTCGTCCGCCTGGTCGCCGGCGAACTGCCGCTCGGCGCGATCGCCGTGCACTTCCATGACACGTATGGCCAGGCGCTTGCGAACATCTATGCCTGTCTTGAAGAGGGCGTCACTGTGATCGACTCTTCGGTGGCCGGGCTTGGCGGCTGCCCCTACGCGAAAGGCGCATCGGGAAACGTGGCGACGGAAGATGCCGTCTACATGCTCAATGGGCTTTGCATAACGACTGGCATCGACATCAAGGCCGTGGCCAAGGCGGGACAGGCCATTCTCGATCTGATCGGAAAGACAAACCAATCGAAGGTGGCGAGCGCGCTTCTTTCCTCGAGTTAAGCGATCATCTCGACGGCGATTGCCGTCGCCTCGCCGCCGCCGAGGCAGAGGCTTGCGATGCCCTTCTTGAGCCCGCGCGACTTCAGCGCGTGAAGCAGCGTCACGATGATGCGGGCGCCCGTTGCGCCAATCGGATGGCCTAATGCGCAGGCGCCGCCATTTACATTCACCTTCTCATGCGGCAATCCAAGCTCACGCATCGCCGCCATGGCGACGACGGCGAAGGCCTCGTTGATCTCGTAGAGATCGACATCGTTCTTGGCCCATCCGGTCTTCTCCAGCAGTTGAGAAATTGCGCCGATGGGCGCGATGGTGAACCATTCGGGCTCGCGCGCGAATGTCGCGTGGCCCACGATGCGCGCCATGGGCTCAACACCGTGTTTCCCGGCGTCCGCTTCGCGCATCACGGCCATCGAGGCAGCGCCGTCCGAAATCGACGAGGAGTTCGCAGGCGTGACCGTGCCATCCTTCTTGAAGGCGGGCTTCAATTTCGGAAGCTTCGAGATATCGCATTTTCCCGGCGTCTCGTCTTGGGCGAGACGTTCTCCCCCCTCCTTTGCAGGCGGAACCGCCGCGATTTCGGACTTGAATCCGCCGCCCGACACCGCCGCCTGGGCGCGCAAGACCGAGTGTTCGGCGAACCTATCCTGTTCGGCGCGGGTGAACTGAAAGCGCTCGGCGCAGCGCTCGGCGAAGACGCCCATCAGTTCGCCGTCATAGGGGCTCTGCAAGCCGTCATAAAACATGTGATCGATCACTTGAGCATGGCCAAGACGCAATCCCGCGCGCGCCTTCGGAAGAATGTAAGGCGCGTTGGTCATCGACTCCATGCCGCCCGCCACGACAACCGATGCGCTCTCCGCCCGGATCTGATCGTAGGCCAGCATCACCGCCTTCATGCCCGAGCCGCAGACTTTGTTGACGGTGGTGGCGCGCGCGCTTTGCGGAAGCCCTGCCCCCAACATGGCCTGCCGCGCCGGCGCTGGCCCACACCCGCGGGCAAGACGCAGCCCATGATCACTTCGTCGACGGCATCGCGCGGAAGAGCGCTTGCGCGCATTGAACCGGCAATCGCCGCCGCGCCGAGCTGCGGCGCGGAATGACTGGCAAACTGGCCCTGGAAACTGCCGATGGCCGTTCGCTGCGCTCCGGCGATGACGATCGAAGTCATGTGCCCACCTGCATTGTCTCGCGAACATATCGCAATGGACGCAGCGGGCCAAGCTGGATTAGGCTTGCAGCAACAGGAGGCAGCGGGACAGGCGATGGATTTCGGCCTTACCAGCGAACAGCGGCAGATGTTCGACACGGTGCGGGCTTTCGCCATCGCGCATCTTGCGCCGCACGCGCTGGAGTGGGACCGCACCGCCGCTTTGCCGCGCGAGACACTCCGCGAAATCGCAAGCTTGGCATGGGCGGCGTATGCGTGCCCGAAGAGAATGGCGGCGCGGGGCTGACGCGGCTCGACTCGGTGCTTTTGTTCGAAGCGCTGTCCTACGGCTGTCCGGCGATTGCCGCGTTTGTTTCCATCGAAAATCTCTGTGCCGGCATGATTACGGCTCATGCGGGCGAGGAACTGCGCGCGCGCTGGCTGCCCAGGCTTCTCGCGCTCGAAAGTCTCGCAAGCTATTGCCTGACGGAGCCGGGATCGGGATCGGACGCGGCGGCGCTGGCGACGCGCGCTACTGTGGACGGCAATCACTATGTGTTGAATGGCAGCAAGGCCTTCATCTCGGGCGGGAGCGTGTCCGATGTCTACCTCGTGATGGCGCGAACCGGGGGGCTGGGGCCAAAAGGCATCTCGGCCATTCTCGTCGAGAAGGGAACTCCGGGCCTGAGCTTCGGCGCCAACGAGCGCAAGATGGGATGGAACGCACAACCCACCGCGCAAGTCATGTTCGACAATTGCCGCGTTCCCGCTTCGAATTTGCTGGGCGAGGAAGGGCGCGGGTTTTCCTATGCGCTGGCGGGGCTGGATGGCGGAAGGCTCAACATCGCGGCATGTTCGCTTGGCGCCGCGCAGGCCGCGCTCGACAAGGCGATTGCCTACATGCACGAGCGCAAGGCATTCGGCCAAAGGCTCGATCAGTTTCAGGCCTTGCAGTTCCGCCTTGCCGACATGGAGACGCAGCTTCAAGCGGCGCGCGTGTTCCTGAGGCAGGCGGCGTGGAAGTTCGAGCACAAAGAGCACGACGCGACGAAATTCTGCGCCATGGCAAAGCGCTTCGTCACCGATGCCGCGTTTGCCGCCGCCAACGAGGCGCTGCAGCTTCATGGCGGCTACGGTTATCTGCAGGACTTCGGCATCGAAAAGATCGTGCGCGATCTGCGCGTGCATCAAATTCTCGAAGGCACGAATGAAGTGATGCGGCTGATCGTGGCGCGCGCGCTGCTTGAAGAGCACGAGACATGAGCGGCGGCATCGACATTCGCGCCGAAGGCCGTGCCGGGCGGATCACCCTCAACCGGCCAGAGGTCCTGAACGCGCTTACTCATGACATGGTCAAGGCCATGACACGCGCGCTCGCTCGCTGGGCCGGCGATGCAGCCGTGGAACTTGCCGTCGTGGATGCGATCGGCGGGCGCGCCTTCTGCGCCGGCGGAGACATTCAGAAGCTCTATCACGAAGGCCGCGGCCATCCCGAGAGAGGCCGCGCGTTCTGGCGCGACGAGTACCGCCTCAATGCTCTCATCCATCACTACCCCAAGCCCTATGTGGCGCTGATGGACGGCATCGTCATGGGTGGCGGCGTTGGCATCTCGGCGCATGGATCGCACCGGATCGTGACGGAACGTTCGACCGTGACAATGCCGGAGGCTTCGATCGGATTCATGCCGGATGTGGGCGGGACACGGCTTCTCGCCGATGCGCCCGGGCAAACCGGGTTCTATCTGGGACTCACGGCTACCCGCATGGCGCCCGGCGATGCGATCCATGCGGGTTTGCGGATACGTATGTGCCGTCGGAGAAACTGCGCGGTCTCACGGAGGCATTGACGGAAGACGGCATCGGCGTCATTCCGAACTTTGTCGCGCCTTCGCCTTCATCCAAGCTCGCCGCCATGCGGCCAACCATCGACCTGCATTTCGGCAAATCATCGGTGAGCGCCATTGCCGCGTCGCTTGAGTCAGCGGATGGCGAGTGGGAGCGCCAAACGTTGGAAGCGCTGCGGCGCGTTTCGCCATTCTCGGCGGCGGCGGCGTTCGAGGCATTGCGGCGGGCGCGGCAAACCCGTGATATCGAGTCGTGTTTGGTCACCGAGTATCGCTTCGCCTGGCGCAGCCTCGACGGTCACGATTTCTTCGAAGGCATCCGCGCGGCGGTGATCGACAAGGATCGCAAGCCGAAGTGGCAACCGGCACGCATTGAAGATGTGACTCAGGATAGCGTTGCCGCCGTGCTTGCGCCGCTTGATGGCAGCGAGTGGAGGAACGCGGCATGAGCCAGAAGATCGCCTTCATCGGCCTCGGCAACATGGGCCTGCCCATGGCAACGAACCTCGTCAAGGCGGGGATTCGCCGTGACAGGATTCGACGCGGCGAAGCAGGCGCGGGACGCCGCGGCTGCGGCAGGCATTCCGGTTGCGGAGACGCTCGAGAAAACGATCAAGGGAAAAGAGATCGTCATCACCATGCTCCCCAACGGCGCCATCGTGCGCGACGTGGTTGGGGTGATCGGCCGCCATGCAGAGACTGGCGCGCTGATCGTCGAATGCTCGACCATCGATATCGAAAGCGCGCGCTGGATGCATGAACACGCCAAGGACCATGCTCTGGGATCGGTCGATGCCCCCGTCTCGGGCGGCATCGCTGGAGCAAGCGCGGCCACGCTGACCTTCATGTGCGGCGGCGGGCCAGAGCACATCGAGAGGGCGCGGCCCGTTCTTGAGAAGATGGGCAAGGGCATTGTCGCCTGCGGGCCGCGGCTCGGGGCAGGCCGCGAAAATCTGCAACAACATGATCCTTGGCGTTTCGATGATCGCGGTGTGCGAGGCGTTCAATCTGGCCGACGCCATGGGGCTCGACCGGCAGGCGATGTTCGACGTCGTGTCGGCGTCGTCGGGCTCATGCTGGTCGATCAACAGCTACTGTCCCGTTCCAGGCGTGGGTCCCAAATCTCCCGCCGACAATCAGTATCGGCCGGGGTTTGCCGCGGCCTTGATGCTGAAAGATCTGCGGCTGTCGCAACAGGCGGCATCGGGTGCGGGCACGGCAACGCCGCTTGGCGCGCATGCGACGCGGCTCTACGAGCGCTTTGTCGACGAGGGCGGAGCTACGCGGGATTTTTCGGCAATGATCGAAGCCCTGCGTAGGATGGGACGGGAGGAACAACAATGAGCGCGCAAGTATTGTTCGAGCGCCGCGGCCGTGTGGTGATCGCCACGCTGAACCGGCCCGAGGCACTGAATGCCTTGAATTCCGAAATCATGCGGTTGCTGTCCACGGAATTCGGCGCATTGGATGCCGATCCCGGTGTCGGCTGCTTCGTCGTGACGGGCTCGGCCAAGGCTTTTGCCGCCGGCGCCGATATCAAGGAGATGGTTGATCTTCAGTACACTGATGTTTTTCTGAGCGACCCGTTCAACGGCTGGGAAGCATTTGCGCGGCTTCGCACGCCCGTTGTCGCCGCCGTTGCCGGATATGCGTTGGGCGGCGGATGCGAACTGGCGATGATGTGCGATGTCGTCATCGCCGCCACAACCGCGACGTTCGGCCAGCCCGAGATCAAGCTGGGAGTCATCCCCGGCATGGGCGGATCGCAGCGGTTGATCCGCGCTGTCGGCAAGGCCAAGGCTTCGGATATGATCCTCACCGGGCGCAACATGGATGCGGAGGAAGCGGAGCGCTGCGGCCTTGTCGCGCGCGTGGTGCCGCCTGAAAAACTGCTCGACGAAGCCATCGCGGTGGCCGAAACAATCGCCGCACAGGGGAAGATCGCCGCGGTCACCGCGAAGGACGCCATGCGCGCCAGCTTCGAAACGCCGCTCGCCGAAGGCATCCGCTACGAGCGCCGGATTTTCCACGCGCTCTTCGCCACCGAAGATCAAAGCGAAGGCATGAAGGCCTTCATCGAAAAGCGGGCGCCGAAGTTCAAGGGGCGGTGAAGCGGAATCAGTCCCAGCCGCCGTGGAAGGCGCCTTTCCTATCGATGCGTTCATAGGTGTGGGCGCCGAAGAAATCGCGCTGGGCCTGGATCAGATTGGCGGTGCCGCGGGCGATGCGGTAGCTGTCGAAATAAGTGAGCGCGGCGGCAAGAGCGGGGACCGGCAAACCCGCGAGCGCCGCGTCCGCGACCGTCTTGCGCAGCGCCACGTGGCTGTCTTTCATCATGGCGCGGAAGTCCTGTGTCATGAGAAGATTTGGCGGCGAGGCGCTTTTGGCGAAGGCGCGCGAGATGCGGTCGAGGAACTGCGAGCGGATGATGCAACCGGCGCGCCAGATGCTGGCGATGGCCGCAAGCGGCAAGTTCCAGCCGCGCTCCTCCGATCCCCTTGCCAATACCGCGAAACCTTGCGCATAGGCGCAGATTTTCGCGGCGTAGAGTGCGTTCTCCAACTGGCTTTCGAAGGCCGCGCCGCGTTTTGCCTTCAGGCGCGGGAGCTTCATCTTGTAGCTCTTCCCGGCCTTGATGCGGTCATCCTTCATGGAGGAGAGAATGCGCGCGGCGACCGCGGACTCGATGGACGTCGCGGCGACGCCCAGTTCCTGCGCTTCGATGACCGACCATTTGCCGGTGCCCTTCTGGCCGGCCTTGTCGAGGATCAGATCGACGAGCGGTTTCCTGCCGTCTTTGGCGGCGAGCACC
>JAAURV010000262.1 GCA_012032065.1 Hyphomicrobiales bacterium | reverse complement strand
ATGGATGGCGCGCGAGGAATGGAAGCTCTCCGCGACCGCCGCGCAGGATCGCCGCGTTGCGGCCTTGAGGCAGAGGGCGCCGGCATCGGCGGTCACGTTGGGACGGGACTCCATAGATGATGCCGACGACGCCGAGCGGCACGCGCACGCGCTGGATCTTCAGGCCGTTCGGCTGCGTCCATTCCGCCAGCGCCGCGCCGACGAAGCGATAGACCCAGACCGCGCCCGGTCCGAGCGAGATCGTGGACGACCAACTCGGCGAAGCGACCGCGACCGTGTCGCCGCTGACCGCGACCGAGTCGCCGTAGCCGGACTGGAAGGCCGTGGGCGGGATGGTGAGCTTCTTTTCGTGCTTCCACTCGCCGGCCATGCGACGATAGATGTACGCGGCCTGTCCGGCCGAGCCTTCGGCGCCGATCACGAGCAGGTCGCCTTCCGCCGGCCCGTCCACCTCGAGTTCCGGAATCTCGTTGGCGATGTTGGCGATCTTCTGGGCGCGTCGAACGCGCGCGCCAATTCGGGGGAAAGATAAACCTGCCCCGCGCCGCCGCCGGAAACCTTGGGCGTCTTCTTGAGAACCGCTTCCACCTCGCGCAATGCCGCGCGCGCATCGCCGCCGGCAGCGCCGATAAGGCCCGATGCCAAGCCCTCCTCATCGTCGAGCAAAACTTTCAGAACATGTTCGGGGCTGAAACGCTGATGCCCCTCGCGAAGCGCCAGCGACTGGGCAGACTGAATGAAACCGCGTGCCCGCTCGGTGTATTTTTCGAAATCCATATGTCAACTCCTCCTCGGCACGCCCAACGGAGCCTCGAAAGAGCACCCCGCCCGAACGCCGTCATCGGCTGATTTCCCAGATATAGGAGCGGCTTCGCGGCAAAGGAGGCACGGCCAACTTGCCGCGCCCCCAGATGGTTAACTTCCGATCGCGCCGCCATCATCCTTGGTGATAACCACCAGCGATGGCCGTGGCGGCATGCCTTCGGCGAAATCGGGCCAGCGCGTCGGCGGATTCGCGAACTTTCCGGGCTTGCCCTCCATATCTTCCTCGCCCGGATGCTGCACGGCCACGAACAGCGTCTTGCCGTCCGGCGTGAAACAGGGCCCGCACATTTCCGCACCCACGGGCACGCTGAAGAACCGTTTCGAGGTACCGCGCATCTCGCCTTCGGTTTCAACCGCGAACACGCCATCCGTCTTGCCTGTTGACTTGGAGCTCATGCCGTCGGTCGCGATCCACAACCGCCCCTCGGCGTCGAAGGCGCAATTGTCAGGCATGCCGAACCAGCCTTCCTTCGTGGTTGCCGAAGAGAACGTGGCGCCCACCTCCGCAATCGAAGGATCGCCGCACTTCACCAGGATTTCCCACTTGAACATATCGGCTGCGTGATCTCCCTCCGGCGGCATCATCTCGACGATATGACCGAACTTGTTGACGCCGCGCGGATTGGCGGGATTCACGTCTTCCGGCTTGCGCTTGTCGTTATTCGTCAGCATTACATAGACCTTGCCGGTCTTCGGATTGGGTCCGACATCCTCGGGCCGGTCCATTTTCGTGGCGCCGAGCGCGTCGGCGGCAAGCCGCGCGTGAATCAATACGGTCGCCTGATCGGCAAATCCGTTCTCCGCCGTGAGCGGCCCCTGGCCATGCACCAGCGGCAGCCACTTCACCGTTCCGTCTTCCGCGAACTGCGCCACCGACAGCGTTCCCTTGTCGAGCAGATCGCGCCCCGAAGCGGGATTCGCCGCATCGTATGCGCCCTCGCTCACGAAGCGGTAGAGATAGTCGAAGCGTTCGTCATCGCCCATATAGGCAACCACGCGGCCATCCTTGTTGACCAGCATGTCCGCACCCTCGTGCTTGAAGCGGCCCATGGCCGTTCGTTTCTTGGGCGTGCTGGCGGGATCGTAAGGGTCGATCTCGACGATCCATCCGAACCGGTTTGTCTCATTGGGTTCGGCGAGAATATCGAAGCGTTTCTCGTAGGCGCCCCAATTGTACCAGTTGCCGGGAACGCCATAGCGCTTGAAGCCCTTGGCTTGGGGATTGTCATCCTTGAGTTCTCCCCAGAAATAGCCGTGGATGTTTTCTTCGGCGGTGATCCAGGTGTTCCAGGGCGTATGCCCGCCCGCGCAATTGTTCACCATGCCGAGCACCTTCGCGCCGGTTGGATCGGCATTGGTCTTCATCAACGCATGCCCCGCCGCCGGGCCTGAAATATCCATCGGCGTCGCCAAGGTAATGCGGCGCGCGAATTTCGAATCCTTGACCACGCCCCAGGCGCCATTCTCCTTCCTGATCTCGATCACCGATCCGCCATGGGCCGCCATTTCGACCGCCGCGAGTTCGGCCGTGAGCTTGGCGAACTTCGCTTCCTTGCCGTCTTGCGGCTCGTCGATACCGGGGAACATGAGATTCTCGGTCGTGTATTCGTGATTGACTCCGAGCAGCCCATGCTCGTTCGATCCCTCGATCGGGAAGTAGCCGAGGAAGTCGTTGTTGTAGCCGAACTGCCGGTTCTGCGCTTCGGCCGTCTGCTTGTCGATGTCGAAAGCGGGCGAGTCGGCGAACATCGGATCGCCCCAGCGGATCAGGATTTCCGCCTTGTAGCCTTCCGCGACGTGGTGTTTATCGTCGACTCCGGCAACCAGTTCCTTGAAGCCGAAAGCCGGCGTTGCCGCCTGCGCCTTCGAGGCGCTTTCGAGCGCCAGGCCGCCGATCGTTCCATTGATGGCGGTGACGGCAAGAGCGCCTTTGATCACCTCTCGCCGGCTGAAGCGGCGATCGATGATCTCTCCCATGGTGGGATTGTCCGATACGTTCCGGCCTACATCTTCGCTCAGTTCAAAGAGCTGCGACCGGGATTTCACAAATTCTTGCATGACGGCCTCCGTGGCATGTTGAACATGTCGTTGTTCTGATCTGGCCCGCCGCCGTAACAGGCCGATGACAATCAATAACACGGATCGAGACGTTTGTGACCTCGGGTCAACGGACGAATCCGTCCGGCGGCGGATTTGAGCCCACCGCGGGTGAATCCGGATTGTAGGGGCGGTTAAGAAGTATCGAGTTTCCGCGCCTCCAAGGCGAGAGCACCCCCTCCCGTCCTCAGGCTTGACCCAAGGATGGGAGTGGGTGGCGGAAAGCCGAGAGAGGGCGGGTCAGGCCGCCGGGCGATCAGCTCCCGCCAGCGGGAACGCCGGCGGTGAAGGCTTCCTTGCCCCAGACTTCCTTGACCCGCGCATCGCGGCCGCAGGCCTTGCGGTAGCGCTTGTAGGCGTCCGACTGGCGAATCAGGCCGAAGCGGGTGAGCTTCAGGTCATCGCCCTGATAGTAGTTCTGGTGATAGTCCTCGGCGTCGGTGAATGTGGTGAAGGCATTGACCGGAGTCGCGATCTTCTTCCCGAGCGATTTACCGGCGGCCGCGATGGCGGCATCGGCCGAAGCCTTTTGAGCAGCGCCTTCTGCGAAGATGGCCGTGGTGTAGGCAAAGCCCCGGTCGCAGAATTGTCCGCCATCGTCGGTCACGTCCACCGTGCGCAGGAAGCGCGCCACCAGCTGATCGTAGGAGACGACTGCCGGGTCGAACTCGACCTTCACCGCCTCGACATGGCCTTCGTGATTTTCGTAGGTCGGGTTCTTGAGCGTGCCGCCGGCATAGCCGGATGTTGTCGAAGTGACACCCTTGACCTTGTCCATGTCGCTCTCGACGCACCAGAAACAGCCGCCCGCGAAGACGGCGGTCTCGGCATTGGCGTGAGAAGCAAAAGACAAAACGGCGGCGGCGGCGGCGGCGAGCATCAGTTTGCGCATGAAAGGCTCCTTTTCAAGAATTCATACGCAACGGAACACGAAAGGTGAAATCAATCGCGGCCACAAGCGCGTGACAGGGCCGTGAAGTTAACCGGAGCTTACTCGCCTTGTGGCGCGTCTTCCGCGGGCGGCGCCGCGGCTGCTTTGGCGCGCCTTGTACGTGTGGGGCGCGGCTCCACCGGAGCTTCATCGGCGCTGGCGGTTGCCGGAAGAGGCGTGCGAAGGAACGATGGCGCTTCCCACTGGCCGGACTCCTCGGCCTGCTGGCCGTTGTCCGCCGGAGTATCCTCATTGCGCACGGGCTGACTGCGAGTTTCGCCATCCTGGTCGCGCGGCGGATCCTGATTGCGGTCGCGCTTGTCCTGCCAACGCGGGCGGAAACGCTCACGCCCGCCGCCGTCACGGTTGTCGCGATTGTCGCGGAACTCGCGCGGCCGCTGCTGCTGGCGCGGCTGCTCCGGCATATCCCCGGCTTGCGCGGCCGAGATATCGGGCTGATCGCCAAGGCCCGGCTGCTGCGAGTCGCTGGTCATCGCCGGGGAATCATCGCCCTCGCCTTCCACACCATCGTCGCCATCGTCGCCATCGTCATCGCCAGGCTTGCGGAACTGCTGCTGGTATTGCTGCTGATAGGCCTGCGCCGCCGAGACGATGCGGAGATAATGCTCGGCGAACTGGTAGTAGCTTTCGGCCATCACGATATCGCTTGCGGATTGGGCATCGCGGCCAAGCTGGAGATACTTGTCGGCAATGGTCTGGGCGGTGCCCCGGACTTTCACGTCCGGTCCGTTGCTCTCGTAGACGCGGCTCAGCGGATTGCCGCCGCCGCCCCCGCCGCCACCGCCACCGCCCCCGCCG
>JAAURV010000261.1 GCA_012032065.1 Hyphomicrobiales bacterium | reverse complement strand
AAGAGATTGTCGGTCGGGATGTCGAAGAAGCCCTGGATTTGCCCGGCGTGGAGATCGAGGGTCAAGACGCGATCAGCGCCGGCGCGCTCGATCAGGTTGGCGACGAGCTTCGCCGAGATCGGCGTGCGAGGACCGGGTTTCCGGTCCTGGCGGGCGTAACCGAAGTAAGGAATGACCGCGGTTACCCGCTTGGCGGAGGCGCGCTTCAGCGCATCGATGATGATCAGGAGCTCCATCAGGTGATCGTTGGCGGGGAAGGATGTGGATTGCACCACGAACATGTCCTGGCCGCGCACGTTCTCCTGGATCTCGACGAAGATTTCCATGTCGTTGAAGCGGCGCACCACCGCCTTGGTCAGCGGCAGATGCAGATACGAGCAGATCGCCTCGGCAAGCGGCCGGTTGCTGTTGCCCGCGACGATCTTCATCATGTCCTGGTTCCCGCTCCCACTCGCCCGCGAGGGGTCTATAACAACGGGGATTGTGTGGTGCAAACGGGTGCTTGCGGCTGTGCATAACGGGGGCGTTGGCCGCAGGGCCGGATCAACCAACCCAACCCTCGTGCTGAGGTGCATCGCGGAACGCGATGCCTCGAAGCACGGTCGCGAGTCCGAGCGGCAAAATCGCGCCTGTGGCCATGCTTCGAGGCCCTCCTGCGGAGGGCGCCTCAGCATGAGGGTTGTGAGGGTTGGTCTACCTCAGCTTCTTCACCAGATCGAAAATCCCCGTGGCGGCGGCTTCGGTGACGTAGGCGGCATTTTCGCCGAAGCCTTTGTCGAGGGAGCCCACGGCCACGGAGTTGGCCTGTTTGATCGAACCGAGCGAGCGGCCATCGGGGGCAGCGACTTTCCAGGTGACGGTGACTTTCTCCTTGCCCGGCTCGCCAGCGGCGGTGCTGACAACGCCAGCGACGGTGAGCGCATCCTTGCGTGGAGATTTGAGCACGGGCCAGCCGGCCTTCTGCAATGTCTCGCGCATCGCCTTGGTGAGATCGTCGTTGCCGGTGCCCTTGGCGCCTTTGACCGGAACGACGGCGACAGCTTTAATCTCGACAGCGCCTTCCTTCTTGGGTTTTGACGGAGGAGGCGCTGGCTCCGGCGTTTCCACCGGTTCGGGTTCGGCCGCGGGTGCGGCCGGCGCGGTCTGTGCTGGACCGAATTCAGACACCTCGACCGGCCCCGGTTTTTCCAAAGGCCCTTCGAGCGTTTCGTAGTCGAGCTCGTATTGCGCGCCGGGACCTGCCGCCTGGAAGGCTTCCTCGGGCGGCCGCGTGATCCATCCGCCGGGAGAGACTTCGGCGTTCTGCTTGCCGAACGGCTGCGGCACGTCGGAACAGCCGGCGAGCGCCGCGACGGCGAACAAAGTCAGCACCCTGATGAATTTGTCCCTCATCCGCGCTCGCTAGCGGACGATCATGTCGACGGGATGGCGGGAGACGGGCTCGGGCTTTCCTTGAGTCAAGATGTAGGTGCGGCCGAGGCAATAGGCGGTGTTGGCGCTTGAATCCATCAGGATCATGTGGGCGAAAAACACCATGCCGGCGCCGAGGAGTTGAGGATTGCCGCGATAAAACATCGGCACATCCATCCAGCTCGGCGTGAACTTCGCTCCAAGAGAATAGCCGCAGGCATTGAGCCGGTGCTCGCGCATGTGATGCGCGTCCATCACCCGCGCATGCGCGTCGAATACATCGCCCGCCGTGCGGCCCGGCTTCAAAACCTCCTCGACTGCCGCAAGAGCCTCGCGCGCGGCCTTGTCCATGGCGATGTGTTGCTTCTTCGGCGGACCGACAATCAGCGTGCGCATGAACGCCGCGTGATAGTGGCGATAGACGCCCGCCCATTCGAGCGTGAGCTGATCGCGCTTGGTGAGCTTGCGGCGGCCCGACTTGTAGCGGCAGAGTAGCGCGTCGGCGCCCGAGCCGATGATGAATTCGTTGCCGGGATAATCTCCGCCGCCGGAGAAAATGGCGTTGTGCTGCGCAGCGAGGATATCGCCTTCGTCCGCGCCGGCCTTGGTTTTCTTGATCGCGGCCTTCAACGCTTCATCGCCGAGCGCTCCGGCTTTGCGCACATATTTGAGTTCGGCGGGAGACTTCACGAGACGCAGCTTGTCGACGAGATCGGTGGCTTCCGCGAGCATGCAGAAACCCGCCATCGCGTCGTCCACGGCTTTGCCGTTGTAGTGCGTGAGGCCATAGGACTTGGTTTCGATGCCGAGCCGGTGCCCGCGGCAGCCGAGGCTGTCGAGCATGGTCCGCAGATTGCCCGCGGGATTTGCTCCCGCCTCGTCCACCCAGATGCGGATATCCTCGATGATCGATGTGTGCCGCGCCTGGCGGAGATCGGCGGAGCGCGTGAGCAGCGCCAGCTTTCCGTCGGCGCCGACATAGAGGCATTGGAAAAAGCAGAATCCGAAGCTGTCGTAGCCGGTGAGGTAATACATGCTCTCCTGCTGAAACAGCAGCATGCCATCGAGCCCGCGCGCCGCCATTGCGGCTCCCGCGTTGGCGATCCGTCTGTCGTATTCCGAACGATCGAAATGCAGCGACATGGTCTCAACTCACATCAAAGCAATCGCCGAAATCTGCCGGCCATAATCGGTCTCGCGCCGGTGCGTGGCGCGGCGGTAACTGAAGAAGCGCGCTTCGCCTGCGAAGGTGCAGATATCGAGATTGACGACGGCGCCAACTCCCGCCAGAGCGAGCCGCGCCGCGAGATAGCCGGGAAGATCGAACATCGCATGACCGGCACGCGCCGAAGGATGGAAGAACGCGCCGTTCTCCTTCGATGCGCCGAGAAATCGCGCTGGAAACTCCGGCCCCACTTCATAAGCTTCTTTCGAGATCGTAGGGCCAACGGCCGCGATCAAATCGCCGCGCGAAGCGCCAAGATTTTCCATGGCCGCAATCGTCTGATCGGTGACACCGCCAAGCGCGCCTTTCCATCCCGCATGTGCCGCGCCGATGACGCCAGCTTTGGGATCGGCGAACAGCACCGGCCCGCAATCGGCGGTGAGAACGCCGAGAGCGATGCCGCGTTCGCGCGTCACCATCGCGTCGGCCTTGGGACGCTCCGCTTGCGGCCAAGGCGCCGTCACTACCTGCACATCGGCACTGTGATGCTGATGCACGGTCAGGAGATGGTCCGCGCCAACGCCAAGGATTGCGGAAACGATCCCGCGGTTCTTGCTCACTGCCGCGATGTCGTCGCCCGAACCGAGTCCGCAATTGAGCGATGCGTACAGTCCAGACGAATGACCGCCCTCGCGGGTGAAGAATCCGTGCGCCACGCCGGGCAGCTTGAGATTCGTACTTTCGATCATGAGGCGGCAAACGGAAACGGCATGGTCAATCCCGGCGAAACGGCGCAGATCGCTTTGAACAGGTTACCCATATCCCCAGGACCCGCAAGCCGCTTCACGGCGGCCGCGATATCCGCCTTCTGCTCCTCGCTCGCAGTGGCGGAAAGGCGCTCGGCCCGCTCCTCAAGACCCATGTTAATCAAGAAAGAGCGCTGCGTCGTGACCGGCGAGACCGAGACCCCGCCCCGCCGCAAAGCCGAAGCCAACGATTCGAAATCGACATGCGCGGTCAGATCGTTATTCCCGGGCTCGTGCAGAACAGGCACGAACTTGTGCGCCCGCATCGCTTGCAGGGTGTCGCCCGGCGCCCGCGTCTCGTGGCCGTAGTCAATGATCACTGCCGCTGTTTTATACGCACGCGCCATCGAAGCGATCTCTTCCGCAACGCTATCGCGTGCTGGCGAGTCTTCGACGATGGCTCCGTCATAGGCGAAGGCATCGAAGCGTTCCGGCATCGGGGCCGGCGCGTGGCCGATTGTCAGTTTCTCTTCTTCCAAACCAACGCAACGTTCGAACCACTTGCCGCCACGATGTTCGAACTGCTTCACCGGCAAGGCATCGAAGAATTCGTTGGCGATGATGATGGAAGGGGACTCTGGAAGGGTGGTCAGCGCTTCATGCCAGATCGCCCGCTCTAAGCCGATGAGTTCTTCCTGCATTCCGCGCAGCACCGGCGATGTCTCTACCAAGTTGATCTGCGCCGCGTTCAGAAACTCCGGCATCGCTTTCGCCGCGCGCAGGAGATCGTCGATAAAACGCCTCACTCCTATATGTTGCAGCAGTTTCGCAATCCGGCAAATCCTCAAATCCATCGCCTGACTACCGCTGAAGAGATTTGGGCGGATACCGATGGTCAAATAGATATCCTCGTAGCTGGAGTCGGGACTGGGGGGACGATTACGGGAGTAGGGGAGGTCATCAAATCTCGCAAGCCCGATTTTAAAGTTATTGCCGTCGAGCCTACCAATAGTCCCGTCCTCTCTGGCGGCAGACCTGGCCCCCACAAGATTCAAGGTATCGGTGCCGGATTCGTACCGCAGGTACTGAAAATCGACCTAATCGATGAAGTCATCACCGTCACCGACCAACAAGCGATCGAATACGGTCGCCGATTGGCTAAAGAAGAAGGCTTGCTTTCTGGCATCTCTACAGGTGCCGCCTTGTATGCGTCGATCGTCGTCGCGCGTCGTCCCGAAAATCAAGGTAAACTAATTGTCATGGTGCAACCCAGTTTCGGCGAACGTTATCTGAGCACCCCACTCTTTCAAGACCCAGATCCCAAAACTGTTTAATTTGTCTACTAGTAACTAGCCACTGTCTTGGTG
>JAAURV010000260.1 GCA_012032065.1 Hyphomicrobiales bacterium | reverse complement strand
GCCCATCGAGCAATTCCCGCCGATCGCGCAGGCGCAGGTGGCGGCCCAGCAGGACGCCGCATCGCCAACATCGCCGATCACGCGAAGAATGCACCAAGAAGAAGGGACTGTTCGAGCGGCTCGCCAGCGTCGGCCTCGGCCGCAAGGACGATCCCGTTCCCGCAACGCCCAAGGAACCCACCATGACGGCACGCACCGAACCGAAAATCCAGGCATCGAACCAAGGCAGAGCCGCCCAGGCGCCGGCGGCCCATATCGATCAGAACCTCGACGACGATCAACTGGAGATCCCGGCGTTCCTGCGCCGCCAAGCCAACTGATTGAACTCACCCACGATTTTGCAAACCCGGCGGTCACACTTCCGCCGGGTTTGGCACGTCAATGGCCACCTGCTACAAGCAGGTTCAGCGCGGCGGATCGCTGCCGGCAAGTGGGGATGAAACTTCAGCTCAATGTGTTCCGACAAAACCAATCTTCGCTCCTCCTCCGCCGCGCCTCATCGGCGGCGGGGAGGAGGAGTCGAAACTTCTTCTGATCGAGTGGGTTAAGTCACGTGTTTGCGGGAATTAGGGGTTTTGAACGAGGACGCGCCGGAAAGCTGGCCATGGTGTTTGCCGTTGGCCTTTTCGTTTCCGGTTGTTCGACCTCAAACATGCTGCGCGATGTCTTCGGCGGTTCCTCATCATCCAACACCGCAAGCACCACATCCGACGGCATCCGAACTGGCGACGGCCTGCCGCCCGATCTTTCCGCCGCCGCCGATGGCGAAGCGGTGGCGAAGCTCTACAACGAAGGCCTCGGCAAGCTGAACGAGGGCGAATACAAATCCGCCGCCAAGAAATTCCAGGACGTCGAGCGCCAGTATCCCTATTCGAAGTGGGCCACGAAATCGCTGATCATGCAGGCCTATGCCTTCTATCAGAGGAACGACTACGACGACTCGATCAACGCGGCGAACCGCTTCATCACGTTGCATCCCGGCCACAAGGACGCGGCCTATGCCTATTACCTGATCGCGCTGAGCCAATACGAGCGCATCGCGGACGTACGCCGCGATCAGACGACAACCCAGAAAGCCCTCGAAGCCCTCGAAGAAGTCGAGCGCCGCTATCCAGGCACGGCCTATGCGCAGGACGCCTCACGCAAAGTCGTGCTGGCGCGCGATCACCTCGCCGGCAAGGAAATGGAAGTCGGCCGTTATTATCTGAAGAAGGGCTCCTATCTCGCCGGCATCAACCGCTTCAAGCGCGTGGTGACGGACTACCAAACCACATCCCACACCCCCGAAGCCCTCTACCGCTTGGCCGAAGGTTACATGGCCTTGGGCGTCAAGTCCGAAGCCCAAACCGCCGCCGCGGTCCTCGGCCACAACTTCCCCAACAGCCAGTGGTACAAGGACGCCTACACGCTGGTCTCCTCCGATGGCCTGCAGCCCCTCGAAAATCAGGACTCATGGATCAGCCGGTTGTTCTAGCTGGGCTGGACCCGTTCTGCTCTCTCTTACACACGCTTACTTCCATCATCCCGTCCAACCGGCCACGCGTGAGCGTGCCGCGCGAGACGAGACCCATCCCGCCGCTCTGGTAGAGCGTGAAGGAGAGGTTTTGAGACGACGTGGCAAGGGCGGTAGCGTCATTCCGCCGATTTTGATATGGGCGCTCCCATGACCAAACTCGAAAAAAATTGAATAGGACATAACTTCGCTTACCAAGCCCGACCTGCAAAAGCTGTCGGACTGGTTCGAGGAATACAAGGCCGATCTCTGGGACCAACAGATCAAAGAAGACGCCAAAGCCGGTAAGCTCGACAAGCTGATCGCCGAGGCGAAGGCGCAGGCTCAAGCAGGTAAAGTCCGTCCGCTGTCGTGGCCGAAGTGAGTCGTCAGATTTCCCTCAGGATCGCCTCGAAACCCGGCATTACCCGCGCGCAGATTTTATCGCCGCTGCCGAGCGCGTCATTGACCGCCGAGAAAATCTCGGGGCCAACGCTTCCGATGTGATCGTGCTTCTTGAGCAGGCGCAGGATTTCGAGGTTGGGAATTTCTCCTTCGCCGATGGGCAGGCGATGGAATAGGCAGTCATTCGCCAGAGTCCGGCCAGGGGGGCAGGTGAGCGCACCATCGGCAATCTGGATGGTATCGAAAGTGCCGGCGGGATTTCCGCAAAGATGTGATCGGTGCGCCCGACACGCGTGTAGTGCCATGTATCGAAGATGATGCCGGTGTTCGGGCGGCCGGCGTCCCTGACGATGGCCCATGCCTCATCCAGCCGGCACAGGCCCCACATGGCGATGCCTTCGATCACGCATTTCAGGCCATGCGCTGATGCGCGATCGCACATCTTGCCGAAATATTCGGTGAGTTCTGCCGTCGAATAGCGCCCCGGCTTGTAGGCGCCGACGAAGTGAATCCGGTCCACCTGCAGAGCTTCGGCGATGCGGAACATCTCGTCCGGCGTGGTATCGAGATACGGAATGATCGCCGGGTCCTCGTCCGGTGAAATCGCGTCCGGCACCCATGAGGCGAAGGGATCGAGATAGGAGAGCCGCACGCCGTTATCGGCAGCGATGGCGCGAATCTCGGCGTCCGACAGCCCCGAAGCGCGTGTCTTCTCGTAGTCGCGCGGCGAGGTGCTGATCCAGCCGAAGCCCGCGCGCGCGGTTGCTTCGATGCGCTCACGGTAAGGCACGGCGCGCACATTCGCCAGCCACATGACCCGGTTGTTCCGGCCGGCAGTACTCGCCATCGTTCAGCTCCTATTCGAGTTGAGGCTACTAATACACAAGTCCGCTGGCTTGGCGTAAGTCGGGGCAATCACTCCGGCTGCGGAAAATGCGGAGTTGTGGCTTCCGGATCGCGCGCCTTCGGCGCTTGTCCAGGAGGACGGTTTGTGGGGAAGAGATATTTTTTCGACGAAATTGAAAATAGTCCTTGACAAGACTCGAGTATGTTCTATTTATGTTCGTACAGTTTGGAGAGGACACCATGGACTTCGACTTGGCAATATCACGGCAACGCGATGCACTTGTGCGCATCGTGGCGAGCCTGTTTGCCATGTTGGGGCTGGCGGACGAGGTTCTCGCCGGACGGATACCGCGTGGCCTCCATAGCGCCGTTCTCCGCATTCTCAGGCCCGCCGAGTCGGCTGTCCGCCGCCTCATCGTCGCGGCTGCAAGGGGGATGGTGGCAGAACCTAAGGCACCTCGCGCCGCCCGCAAAGGAAGCACTCCCCCGAAAGGCACCGCCAAGCGCGGCGCCCGCACGCCTGCCTTCAACCTCTCGGACAAGCACGAGCCGTGGCTGCCGCCGCGGCACAAGCGGAAGCCCCGTTCACCCGGGCCCCGCATCACAATTTTTGACGGCCCCGAGCCGACCGTCGCTTCGATGAGCGCCTATTGGGCGGCGCAACACCAAGCCGAACTGCGCGCCGCGGGATACACGCCGCCGCCGCCCGCGCCCGAAGCCCAGCCCGAACCGGAGCTCAATTCCGAAGACGACGGCTGCGTCACTGCAACCCGCCTCTCGAAGAGGCTCTTCGCCATCAGGGGGGCGCTCGCGGACATCAACCGCCAGGCCAGGCGTCTCGTCCAATGGAAAGCCACCCGCGAGAGACGAGCCGATGCCGGCAAACTCGTCCACACCTCACCGCTCCGCGAGGGCGACCCTCCCGGCTTCCGCGAGAAAATCACTCACGACGTCGACAGGATTCTAGACGAATGCATCTGGATCGCCTTCGAGGCGACGCGGCAGCCAAGGCCCATCGACAGTTCCTGATGCCAAGCTCCACGTCACCAACTCAAGTCATCGCAACGGCAACTGCGCCTGGCATTTGCCGAGCTAGACCACGCCGTCGAACTGCTTCGTGGCAACACTTCGCGGAAACCGCAACGAAGCAGATCGACGGCTCCCTTCGTCCAACGCCGGAACGAACTTGTCCGCAGGCCCGTCCCGCCCCTCGCACACTCGCATCAGACTCAGCTATAACCCGCCCATGCTGACCGCCATTTCCATCCGCGACATCGTCCTGATCGAAAAGCTCGACATATCGCTCGAGCGGGGGCTGACCGTGCTCACCGGCGAGACCGGGGCCGGCAAGTCGATTCTGCTCGATGCCCTGGGCCTCGCCCTTGGTGCGCGGGGCGACTCCTCGCTGGTGCGGAATGGCTGCGACAAGGGCGTGGTCACCGCCTCCTTCGCGCTTGCCCCCGATCATGACGCCTTCGGATTATTGCGCGAGCAGGGGCTCGAAGAAGAGGGCGAGCTGGTCATCCGCCGCATCCAGTCCGCCGATGGTCCGAGCCGCGCCACCATCAACGATCAGCCGGTCAGCCTCAATCTGCTGCGCCAGATCGCCGGCACACTCGCCGAGATACACGGCCAACATGCCGACCGGGCGCTGGTCGATGTGGCCATGCATCGCCGCCTCGTTGATGCCTATGGCGGGCTTGAGGCCGAAGCCGAAACCGTCGCCAAACTTTGGGAGCAGGTGAGTTCCACCCGCCGCGAGTTGGAAGACCATCGCGACGCCATGGCGCGGGCCGAGGCCGAACGCGATTATCTCGAACATGCGGTCAAGGAACTTTCCGCACTCGATCCGCAAGCCAACGAAGAAACCCAGCTTGCCGAGTCGCGGCAGGTGATGATGAATTCCGAACAATACGCGTCCGCCATCGGCGAGGCCGAGGACGCCTTGAC
>JAAURV010000259.1 GCA_012032065.1 Hyphomicrobiales bacterium | reverse complement strand
GGATCGGCATAGACTGGCAGCAGGTGATCAAAGGCGTGGTGTTGCTGCTCGCCGTTTTCCTCGACGTTTATTACAAGAACAAGGGCTGAGGCGCGGTTGACTTCTTGTTGCCGGCGACGGTATCGGTCTGGCGGCCGGGACGCGGGGCGAGGGCTACCCATTTTGTGGCGTCCTGCTGGGATTGGCGTTTCAGGAACGCGTAGTTGGTTTCCGTCCAGCGCAGCACGTCGTTGCGGCGGTTGTCGAGAACGTAGTCGCCGTCATTGGCCGCGAGTGTCAGGACTGCGTGGCCTTCGTTTTTCTCGTCCAGCACGACGGTGATGAGCAGGGCTTGCGGCGCAAAGCCCATGGATTCGAGATAGCGCTTTTTGAGAAGGAGATAGTCCTCGCAGTCGCCAGCGTCGGTGGGATAGGTCCAATGCTCCGGCTTGCCGTAAAGATCCTGGTCGCTGACCGGCGCGATCTTGCCGTTCACATAACTGTTGACCTGGTAAACGGTTTGCCACTGCTCCGGCGTCATGTCGATGCGCTGGGCCTTGCGGTCCCGGCCCTTGCATTCCGCGGGATTCGCGGCGCAGAAACGGACGAAACCGATTGGCGGAAGGGCTTTGCCGTACTCCGCGGCTTGCGACTTGGGAGCCGGGCTCGCGGGCCGTGCGTCTTCGGATGGCAAGAATGCCACCGTCACCGCAACCGCCGCGAACAACTTGAACAAACGCACGCCGGAACTCCCCGCCTACAACTTTTGGTTAACAAATTCTTAAGCGACTGGGAAGTCAGTTCTTAAGAAAGGGTTAACGGCCACCCGTGCTGCGGGAATTGCAAGAGAAGTGCCGGATTCGCCAAGCCCAAAATGGGCGGAGCCGGCACTGGGTGGGACAGTGCCGGCTCCTGAAAGCCCGGTCTGGTGGGGGATGGGGAGGGGACGCCGACCGGGCCTATCTCGCTCTCAATTCTGTTCAAGACTCCGGCGCAAGGCACCGGGAAAACTCATTTTTTCTTTTCGGCACCCGCCACGTAACCGGATGCCTTCGGGGTCTTCGTCGTCAGCGCCACCCACTGGGTGGGATTCTCCGCCGATTGCCGCTTGAGAAAGCGGTAGCCGGAGGCGTCCCAGCGCAGGACTTCGTTGCGGCGGTTGTCGAGGACATAGTCGCCGTCCTCGGCCGCCACGGTGAGCAGTGCGTGGCCTTCGTTCTTCTCGTCGAGAACCACCGTGATGAGCAGCGCCGAGGACGGGAAACCGAGCCCTTCGAGATAGCGCTTCTTCAGCAGCAGATAATCCTCGCAGTCGCCCGCATCGACCGGAAGCGCCCAGAATTCGGGCTCTCCGTACAGGTCCTGGTCACTCACCGGCGCGATCTTGCCGTTCACGTAGGTGTTGACCTGATAGACCAGGTTCCAGCGGTCCGGCGTCATGACGATCCGCGAAGGGCGTTCGCCCGTCTTCACGCATTCGCCGGGATTTTTGGCGCAGAACCGGACGTAACCAACCGGCGGCGTGGATTTGCCGTGGACGGCGCCGAACGCTTCCTTGCCGCTGCTGCCGGATGCCGTGCTGGCCGCGATCGCGGTCAACCCCGCGGATGTGGCAAACATGACTCCCAACAACGCCGCCCCCATGGCGGACTTGATCCTCATTTGACGCCCCTAAGCCTTCTTCTTGTTGGCCAGACACTACACGAGGCGGATTGCGGCGGCGTTCAGACAGGCGAGTCAAGTCGATGTAAATGCGAGACGAATTTTTAAGCATGGCGGCGGGGCAGGGTGTTGAACCGCGTGCCGCTGGGCCTTGATAATTATCGGACGGGCTGTTATCCCCCGCGCCATCCTACCTTCGCGGCCATGGCGGAATTGGTAGACGCACTAGCTTGAGGTGCTAGCGGGTAACACCGTGGAGGTTCGAGTCCTCTTGGCCGCACCAGGCTTCGCCTGACGGGCTACGCTTGGCTAGTCCGGCGGCGATGGGCCGTCCACACAGGTTCGATTGCTCCTGCCAGCGTAATCGAGACGATCCCCGCCAACTCCCGCAGGCCAAAAGGCTCGTTTGCCCATATCGCAGCCGTGATGGCGCCGGCGCTGATTTCGGTCATGTAGAGGAGGCCGGTGAGGCCTGGCGATATCTTTGGCGCTCCCCAGACCGAAGTGAACACTGCCGTCATGACGATGCCAATGGTCACCGGAACGGACCACCAGAGTTGAGCCAGAGCCAAATTCAACGGGGGCGCGGGCGGCTCGGCGAAAAACCAAAGCAAGGGGACCAAGACAAGTCCCGACCAGATAAAGTTCTGAGCGAAGAGATCGGGAGCAGCCAAGTCCTGATTGAGGCGCAGAGCCAGTGTTGAAACCGACCAGCCGAAGCCTGCGGCCAGCGCCATCCAATCGCCTGGGCCCAAGCTCTCACCCGCCACCAGATTGGCGCCAAACATGATCAGGATGCCGGTGAATGCCAATCCGATGCCTGCGATGCGCATTGCCGTGACGCGTTCGCCCAGCACCAGCCGTTCCAGCAGCGTGGACCAGACCGGCGTCAGGTAGAAGAGCAGGATTGCCCTGATCACGGCGGTTTCGAGTACCGCGATGGAATAGAGGAGAAGCGGTACGGCGAAAATCACGCCGATGAGCGAGAGCCGCAAGCTCGATGCGCGGAACTGCCGCCGGCGCAGGGCGAACAGTGGCAAGACCATCAACGCCGGCAAGCCGTAGAAGAGGGCGAGTCCCCAAATCCCGTGCAGGCCTGCGTGTTCCAGAGCCCTTAACGGAATCCAGAACAGGCCCCACAAGAAGCCCGAAATGGCGACCGCAATGCTGGCCTTCGATTCGATCCGCATGGGGGTTGCGTATGACGGCCAAATGCTTTTCACAAGCCATGTAGAGGGGTTCATGGCAGCCATTCCGGAAAGCGCGCCGATCCGCGACGAGTGGGGATCAATCGATCCCGGCTTTGTCGCGCGGGTAACTGCCGCTCTCAACCAGAAAGACGCCAAGCTGGCGCGCGCCTTGACGCGTGACCTGCATGCGGCCGACCTTGCCGACCTTATCGAAAGTCTGGAGCCCGAAGCGCGCATCGAACTTATTGCGGCGCAAGGGCGGAGTTTCGACGTCGAGGCGCTGGCCGAGCTCGATGAAGCCGTGCGCGACCAGTTGATGGAGGCGCTGCCCAACGAGGTGATCGCATCGGCAATCAAGAAGCTCGATACCGACGACGCGCTGTATCTGATCGAAGACCTCGAAGAGAGCGACAAGCAGGATATTCTCGCGAAAGTGCCGAGCGAGGATCGCGCGGCGCTGAACCGGGCGCTCGACTATCCCGAATACACGGCCGGCCGCCTGATGCAGACCGAGTTCGTGGCGGTGCCGGAATTCTGGACCGTTGGCCGCACCATCGACTTCATGCGCACCGAAAAAGACCTGCCTGACGACTTCGTCGAGATCTATGTGGTCGATCCCGCGCACCATTTGAGGGGCGTGGTGCCGCTCAGCCGGGTTCTGCGCAACCCGCGCGACAAGAAGGTCGCGGACATCATGGACGACGAGCAAACGGTGTTCAAAACCGGCGATGCGCAGGAGGACGTGGCCTACAAGTTCGAGCAATACAATCTCGTTTCCGCCGCTGTGGTGGACGATGCGGGGCGGCTCGTCGGCTCGCTCATGGTGGACGACATCGTCGACGTGATCCAGGAAGAAGCGGAAGAAGACATCCTGCATCTGGGCGGCGTCGGCGAGGAAGCCATATCCGATAATGTCTGGCAGACGACGCGCTCGCGCTTCGCCTGGCTCTTTATCAACTTGCTGACGGCGGTTCTCGCCTCATGGGTGATCTCGTGGTTCGATGCCACCATCGAGCAGATGGTGGCGCTCGCCGTGCTGATGCCGATCGTGGCTTCGATGGGCGGCAATGCCGGAACGCAGACCATGACCGTCGCGGTGCGCGCGCTGGCCACGCGCAACCTCGGCCCGCTCAATGCCGCGAAAGTGACGCTGCGCGAAAGCACGGTCGGCCTCGTCAATGGCGTGCTCTTCGCGGCGATGATCGGGCTTTTCGCGTGGTGGTGGTTTGGCTCGGAAGGGCTCGGCGCGGTCATTGCCGCGGCAATGGTGATCAATCTGCTTGCCGCCGCTCTTGCGGGCATACTGGTGCCGCTCGCCCTCGACAGCCTCGACATCGACCCTGCCATTGCGTCAGGCGTGTTCGTGACCACCGTCACAGACGTAATCGGTTTTTTCGCATTCCTTGGCCTTGCGGCGGTTTGGTTGATTTAGCGGCTTGACGGTTACACGAAGCGCCTGCTAGACATCTATTCCGAGGGGGCTCCAAGCGAAGGTCAATCGCGATGTTGGAGCTATTGGGACGCGCAATGGAACGGCCGGCGCAGGCTGTTCCACTACCGGGCGTGCGAATGTTTCCCAACACCGCTGTTTCCTTCAGAAAACAACGCTGAGGCATCCGTATGGCCGACTACTCTGGAACGTTGGGCAACGACATTCTTTTTGGCGCCGCTGTACCCAACAATTTCTTCTTCGAAACCGGTGAGCTTCAGGTTGGCGATATCGTCGGCGGCAATTCAAGCGGAGACGATTTGCGTTTCATCGGCACGCAGACGGTCACTGCCGCGGCTTTCGTTCTCGTCAGCAGTATCGAGGAAATCTATCTCGACGATGCCGCCAGCAGCATCGAACTTTCCAACAACGTTGTCGCGTCATCGA
>JAAURV010000258.1 GCA_012032065.1 Hyphomicrobiales bacterium | reverse complement strand
GAGCCGCGTCACTTCCATGGCTCGGGCCAGCCAGACGAAGCGCGCGAGATTATCCAGCGCCAGCTTGACGCCCGCCTCGTTGAGGCGGCGCGAGGCGTCGAGTCCGCGGCCCAGTCCGCACAGCATCTTTTCGTTGAACAGGGTCATCGGCGCCCGGCCGCTGCCGGCGAAGACGACGAGGCGGATGGAGTTGGACCCGATATCGATGACGCCGATGCGGCCCGCGGCTGCCTGAGGTTTTGTCCCCGCCCGTGTCAGCGCCTGTACCGCCAAAACGCCTACGCTTTCCGCAATGACAGGCTGGGCGCCTTCTTGTCCTTCTTCAGCGCGCTGCCGCGGCCCGAGAGGCTCGGATTGGTCATGAAATAGGTATGGGCGCTGAACGGCTCCGCCGGCGGCTTCACGCGTTCATACTTGCCGTCGGACTGCAGGATCCAACTCTGGGCGTTGTCCTTGAGATTGGCGATCATGATCTGATCGAGCACTTGCTGATGAACGGTCGGGTTCTCGATCGGCACCAGACTCTCGACCCGATGATCGCAATTGCGCGTCATCCAGTCCGCCGATGAGATGTACACCTTCGCGCTCCGGGATCGGCAGCGCTTCGCCGGAACCAAAGCATATGATTCGCGAATGTTCAAGAAACCGGCCGACGATGCTCTTGACCTTAATATTTTCTGATAGGCCGGGCACGCCGGGCCGCAGGCAGCAGATGCCGCGCACGATCAACTCGATTTTCACGCCCGCTTGCGAGGCGCGGTAGAGCGCCTCGATGAGCTGGCTGTCGACGATGGAGTTCAGCTTCAGCCAGATGCCGCCGGCCTTGCCCGCTTTCACATTGGCGATCTCGGTCTCGATCAGCTGCAGCAGCGTCTGCCGCAGATTGACCGGCGCGACGGCGACCTTGTCCATCTTCTCCGGCCGGGCATAGCCGGTCATGTAGTTGAAGAGATGCGCGGCGTCGCGGCACAGCACCGGATCGGTCGTGAAGAACGACAGATCGGTGTAGATGCGCGCGGTGATCGGGTGATAGTTGCCGGTGCCGAAATGCGCGTACGAGCGCAATTCGCCGGCCTCGCGGCGCACGACCAGGGAGACCTTGGCGTGGGTCTTGAGGTTGATGAAGCCGAAGACGACCTGGGCGCCGGCGCGCTCGAGATCGCGCGCCCAGCGGATGTTCGCCTCTTCGTCGAAGCGGGCCTTCAACTCCACCATCGCGGTGACCGACTTGCCCGATTCGGCCGCGTCGATCAGCGCCCTCACGATCGGGGAATCCTGGCTCGTGCGGTAGAGCGTCTGCTTGATCGCGACCACGTCCGGATCGCTCGCGGCTTGCAACACGAACTGCACGACGATGTCGAAGGACTCGTAGGGGTGATGGATGACGATATCCTTTTGCCGGATTGCCGCGAAGCAGTCTCCGCCATGGTCGCGCACGCGCTCAGGGAAGCGCGCCACATAAGGCTTGAACTTGAGATCGGGCCGCTCTTCAAGGATCAATTGCCGCGTATCGAAGTAGCCGACGAGGCCTTCGCAGACGACGGTCGCATCGGCAGGAACATCAAGCTGATCGGCGATGAATTCGCGGAGAGGCAGCGAACAGGCGCTGTCCACTTCCATGCGGATCACCAATCCGCGGCGCCTGCGTTTGAGCGCGCTTTCGAACACGCGCACCAGGTCTTCGGCTTCCTCCTCGATTTCGATGTCGCTGTCGCGGATGAGCCGGAAGAGGCCGCGGCCCAATACGTCATATCCGGGGAACAGCTTCGGCAGATAGATCCGCAGCATCTCCTCCAGCGCAATGAAGCGCGCCGATGGCCCGCCCGGCAGGCGAACGTAGCGCTCCAACTGCGGCGGGATCGGCAGAAGCGCGTTCATGTTGCCGCCGTCCTGCCTGCGGCGGAGCTGGAGCGCGATGATAAACCCGCGATTTGGAATGAAAGGAAACGGATGCGCGGGATCGATGGCGATGGGCGTCACCACCGGCAGAACATGGTCGAGAAAGCGCTGGTCGAGCCAGGCCCGGTCGGCGGGCAGCAGCTTCTCGTCTTCCAGAAGTTCGATGCCGCTCTCGCCAAGCTCCGCCTTTAATTTCAACCAGCGGGCATCCTGCTCGGCCATCAGTTCCTGCGCTAGCTTGCGGATTTGCTCAAGCTGTTCGGATGGCGTCAGGCCATCCTGGCTCACTTCAACCACCTGCTCGCGCTGCTGGCCGACGAGGCCCGCGACGCGAACCATGAAGAACTCGTCGAGATTGTTTCCGGAGATCGAAAGAAACCTCAATCGCTCCAGCAGCGGATGCGCCGGATTGCGCGCCTCTTCGAGCACGCGCATGTTGAAACCCAGCCAAGACAGTTCGCGATTGAAGAACCGCGCGGGGTCCTCCAACCCGATCGCCGCCAGTGCCTTTTCCGGAGTCATCAGGTTCATGTGCAACTCATCTTACGATCATATTGCATTTCGATGAAGACGGCTCAGGAATTCGATGGATCGTCGAAAAGTGCGGGTTCCGAGTAATCCGCAAGCACTTTCGCCACAAAAGGCCGCGTCACTTCCGCCCGCTCCTCCAGAGCCGCCGCGTCGATCGCCGCCACAATCGTCCTTGCCGCTTCCATGGAGCGCGGCATACGCGTGAGAATATAGGAGACGATTGCGTGATCGACTTTGATCTGGCGGTCGGAGAATTGCTTCAATAACGCGCCTTGCAGAAGTTCGTCGTCGGGGATCGCGAGAGAAATGGTGGACGCTGCCTTAAGTCTCGAAGCGAGGTCCGGCAACGATATGTTCCATGCAACAGCTGGACTCGTCGATGTGAGCAGCACGCGCGCGTTCTTCTCCCGTGCATAGTTCAGTAAGTGGAACAGCCCGCGTTGGTCCAGTTTCTTTCCCGGCAGATCCTCGACAGCGACCGCTCCGGACGAGACAAGCTTGGGCACACGTTCCGCCTCCAATTCATCGGCCGGAATTCTCGCAGCGCCCGATGCCGCGCGCCAGACTTCGACGAGATGACTCTTTCCGCTTCCCGGCGGACCGAGAAGCAGCACGGCGGATGACGGCCACCGCGGCCAACTATCGATCAATGCGACCGCTGCGGCGTTCGATTCAGTCACGAGAAAATCCTCGCGGCTGAGGGCGCTGCGGTGAGGCAAGTCGAACACGAGCTGACGGCTCCGGCCCGGGCTCATGAACGCCGGCGCCTGCCCTTGTCAGACTTGATGGACTGTGCCGCTCCTTCGCGGGGAACACCGAGGTACAGTTTGCTCCCGAGATAATGCTTCAATGCAAAGCGGACCAGCACTCCAGCCGCCGCCGCGAGCGGCACCGCGAGCAACAGGCCCACGAATCCGAACAGATAGCCGAATGCGAAGAGCGCGAACATCAGCCAAACAGGATGCAGGCCGATGCTGCTGCCCACGAGTTTCGGCGAGAGAAAATTGCCTTCGATGAACTGGCCCAGCGCGAACACACCCGCCACCGCAAGGACCGAAACATAGTCCGGCCAGAACTGAACCAGCCCCACGCCTATGGCAAGGATGGCGCCGATGATGGCGCCCACATACGGTATGAAACTCAGAAGCCCCGCTCCGAAGCCGATGGCGAGGCCGAAATTCAATCCCGTGAGCGACAGGCCGACGGCGTAGAATCCGCCGAGCAGGAGGCACACCGTTCCCTGCCCCCGGATGAAACTCGCCATCGCGCTGTTGATGTCGCGCGCCACCGCGCGCACGGTTTCAGCGTGATCGCGCGGCAGCCAGCTGTCGACTTTCGCGACCATGTGATCCCAGTCGGCCAAAAGATAGAAGGCCACGATGGGCGTGATGATGAGGAGCGAGAGGATGTTCACCAAGGCCATGCCGCCGGACCAGACCGAGGTGAGCAAGGATGCGACCCAGCCCGCGGCGCGGCCTGCAACGTCAGTCACCGATCCCTGCATGTCCGCGCCCGATGATGCGATCATCTGCTTGAGCCAGGCCGGCGCCAGCTCGTCGAAGCGCGCCAGCATCGCTTTCAGCAACTCCGGCAAGTTGGCGGCGAGCTTCACAACCTGATCCCCCAGAATCGGAAGGATCAAGAGAACCACGAGAACCAAACCAAAAACCGCCGCGAGCAGAATGACGAGTGTCGCGACGACGCGCGGCAAGCCCAATCTTTCGAGTGCGTCCGCGACCGGATCGAGAAAATAGGCGAGAACCAACCCGGCGATGAATGGAAGCAGTATCTCGCTGAACAGCCACAGGAACACGATCAGCGCGGCGAGCGCCGCGGCCCAGAATGCGAATTGGCGTTGCAGCGTCATGGCGATGCGGGAGTCTTTCCGTTGGCCATATGGCGCAGCCACGCGCGCATGTAAAGCGCTCCGGAACTGACCGTCAGAACCGCAACGCCATAAATGCCGGCATTCATCAGCCAGGGTATTTCCATGTCGAGTGCGAGAAGGCCGAGCGCCAGGCCGGCGAGCATAATTTGTCCCGCCGTGTTCACCTTGCTGGTCATGAGCGGCGCCATGCGCAGCGGCTTGTCGAGAAGCCACGAGAGAATGACGGCCCCAACAATCATCACGTCGCGCGTCACCACCATGATGACAAGCCAATCGGGAATGAACAGGAGCATGCCGAGCGCCACGTAAATCGATACGAGCAGCGCCTTGTCGGCGATCGGATCGAGATAGGCGCCGAGTTCGGTCTGGAGGTTGAGCCGCGCGCCAGATAGCCGTCAACGCCGTCGTT
>JAAURV010000016.1 GCA_012032065.1 Hyphomicrobiales bacterium | reverse complement strand
GATGTTGGTCTGACCGATCGCCGCGAAGGCGCCAAGCAGCATCGACGCCGCGGCGATGATCGACACTACCTGCTGCCAATCCGCCGTTACCGGCAGGAAGGAGTCCACCAGCACGCGGACAAAGAGCGCCATTGCCGCAACTTTCGGAGCGGCCGCGAAGAATGCCGCGACCGGCGTCGGGGCCCCTTCATAGACATCGGGCGTCCACATGTGGAACGGAACGGCGGACACCTTGAAAGCCAGGCCCGAGACAATGAACACAAGCCCAACGATGAGGCCTAGCCCCGCGCCACTAGCGCCGAGACTGGCGGCGATCTGCGCGAAGGATGTAGTACCTGTGAATCCGTAAACCATGGACGCGCCATAGAGCAGCATGCCGGACGAAAGCGCGCCCAACACGAAATATTTGAGGCCCGCTTCAGACGATTTCGCATTGTCGCGATCGATGGCCGCGACGACATAGAGCGCAAGCGATTGCAATTCGAGACCCATATAGAGCGCGATCAGGTCGTTGGCCGAGATCATCAGCATCATGCCGGCCGTCGCCAGCATGATCAGCACTGGGTACTCGAAGCGCAACGTGTTCGAACGCTTCATGAAGTGAACAGAAAGAACAATTGCCACAGCGGAGCCGAATAACGCCAACACCTTCATGAGCCTCGCGAAGGCATCCGATACGAATGCGCCGCCGAACGCCAGCTTCGTTTCCGGACCACTCCAGATTACCAGCGCCGCCACGATGGCAAGCGCTCCAATCGCGCCATAGGTGATGTGATCGGACACGTCGCGCTTCGAGAACACGCCATACATCAGCAGCGTCATGGCGAGCACGGCGAGCAGGACCTCTGGCAATGCAGCGGCGGCGTCGGCATGCTGGAGCAAGGTCATCATCGTTCGCGGCTCCTAGCGCAAGGCAAGCGTCGCAAGTCCGTCTTGCGCCGCCGCGGCGGTCTGGACGGTCTTGATGAGGTTTTCAACCGAGGCGCCGAAAACATCGAGGATCGGCGCGGGATAAACGCCGAACAGGATGGCGAGCACGGCCAATGGAGCAAGCGTTGCAAGTTCGCGCGGGCTCATGTCGGCGATGTGCGCGAGCGCGGGTTTTTCGAGTTTTCCGAACACAACGCGGCGGTAGAGCCAGAGCGCATAAGCGGCGGAGAGAATGACGCCCGTCGTGGCGAGGAACGCGACCCATGTGTTCGCGCCGAAAGCTCCGATCAGGGTCAGAAATTCGCCGACGAATCCCGAGGTGCCGGGAAGCCCCACATTGGCCATGGTGAACAACATGAAAATCAGCGCGTAGAGCGGCATGCGGTGAACGAGACCGCCATAGGCCGCGATCTCGCGGGTGTGCATGCGGTCGTAGACGACGCCGACGCAGAGGAAGAGCGCGCCCGAGACAAGTCCGTGGCTGATCATCTGGAACAGCGCGCCGTCGATGCCTTGCCGGTTCATCGTGAAGATGCCCATGGTGACGAAGCCCATATGCGCCACCGACGAGTAGGCGATGAGCTTCTTCATGTCCTCCTGCATCAGCGCCACGAGCGATGTGTAGATGATGGCCACGATCGAGAGCGTAAATACGAAGGGCGCGAAGTAGAGCGACGCGTCGGGGAACATTGGAAGCGAAAAACGCAAGAAACCATAACCTCCCATCTTCAGGAGGATCGCCGCCAGAATGACCGAGCCAGCAGTCGGCGCTTCCACATGCGCATCCGGCAGCCACGTGTGCACCGGCCACATCGGCATCTTCACAGCGAAAGAGGCGAAGAAGGCGAGCCACAACCAGAACTGCATGCCCGCCGGAAAACCCGGATTGCGCGCAAGCAGCTGTACGATGTCGCTGGTTCCAGATTGCCAATACATCGCGATGATCGCCAACAGCATCAGCACCGAGCCCAAGAGCGTGTAGAGGAAGAACTTGAAACTTGCATAGACACGGCGCTGGCCTCCCCACACACCGATAATCAGGAACATCGGAATGAGGCCCGCCTCGAAGAACACATAGAAGAGCACGAGATCGAGCGCGCAGAAAACGCCGATCATCAGCGTTTCGAGAACCAGGAACGCGATCATGTATTCGCGCACGCGCTTGGTTACATGCCAGCTCGCGAGAATGCAGATCGGCATCAGGAAGGTGGTCAAGATGACGAACAGCATGGAAATGCCGTCGACCCCCATCTGATAAGACGCCAAACCGCCCAGCCATTCGCGCCGTTCGAGGAACTGGAAGCCCGCGTCCGCCGGATTGAAATTGAGCCAGATCAGCAGCGACAGCACGAAGGTGACAGTTGTCGTCCACAGCGCCGTCCAACGGATATTGCGGAGTGCTATGGCGTCCTCGCCGCGCTGGACGAGAATAATCAGCACGCCCGCGAGCGGCAGGAAGGTGACCAGCGAGAGAATGGGCCAGGCATTCATCAGTGCGCCCCTGCGAACATGAACCAGGATACGAGTGCGGCGACGCCGATCAGCATGGCGAAGGCGTAGTGATAGACGTAACCCGTCTGCAGTTTGACCGCCTTGCCCGCGACATCGATAACACGCGCCGACACGCCATCAGGCCCGAAGCCGTCAATGACGAAACCATCGCCCTTCTTCCAAAAAGCGCGACCGAGCCACATGGCAGGGCGCACGAAGATCAGGTCGTAGAGTTCGTCGAAATACCATTGTTGAGCAGGAATTTGTAGAGCGGCTGGTGCTGGCCCGCGAGCTTCTCCGGAATCGAAGTGTCGCGGATATAGAAGAGCCCGGCGAGCGCCAGACCGATGATCATGGCAACCAAGGGCGAAAATTTCACCCAGAGCGCCACGTCGTGCATTTCGTGAACCACGTGGTTGCCTTCGGCGCGGAAAATGGACGAGCCCCAGAACACCGCCTCTTCGTGGCCGATGAAGAACTCTTTGAACAGGAAGCCCGCGGCAATGGCGCCGGCCGCCAGAATGTAGAGCGGCACAAGCATGACATTGGGGCTCTCATGCACATGCTCCATGGTGTGACGATCGGCGCGAGTCATGCCGTGGAACGTCATGAAAGCAAGCCGCCAGGAGTAGAACGAGGTGCAGAGAGCCGCGGCCACCAAGAGCGCGAAAGCGCCGTAGGCATGGGCGGCGTAGGAGGACTCGATGATCGCATCCTTGGAGTAGAAACCCGCCGTCAGCGGGAATCCGGTGAGCGCCAAATTGCCGATCACCATCAGAATCCATGTGATGCGGATATGCGGCGCAAGGCCGCCCATCTTGCGCATGTCCTGTTCGCCCGACATGGCATGAATGACGGAGCCCGAGCCCAAGAACAGCAGCGCCTTGAAGAAGGCATGGGTGAAGAGATGGAAAATCGCCACACCATAGGCGCCCACGCCCAACGCCACGAACATGTAACCAAGCTGCGAGCAGGTCGAATAGGCGATGACCCGCTTGATATCGTTCTGCACGAGGCCAACGGTTGCGGCGAAGAACGCGGTGATGGCGCCCACCATCACAACCACAGCCTTCGCATCAGGGCGAATTCGTAGAGCGGCGACATCCGCGCGACCAGGAATACGCCGGCCGTCACCATGGTAGCGGCATGAATGAGGGCCGATACCGGTGTGGGGCCTTCCATGGCATCCGGAAGCCAGGTGTGAAGCAGGAACTGGGCGGACTTGCCCATCGCACCCATGAAGAGCAGCAGGCACAGCACCGTCAGCGTGTCCACTTCCCAGCTCAGGAACATCATGGTCCTGCCTTCAGCGCTGGCCGCCATGGTCCGCGCGCCTTCGAAAATCGCGTCGAACTCAACAGAATTGAACACCCAGAAGCAGCCGAAGATGCCGAGCGCAAATCCGAAGTCGCCGACGCGGTTCACCACGAATGCCTTGATCGCCGCGGCATTGGCGCTGTCGCGCGTGTACCAGAAACCGATGAGCAGGTAGGACATGAGGCCCACGCCCTCCCAGCCGAAGAACAGCTGAAGCAAATTGTCGGAGGTCACCAGCATCAGCATGGCGAAGGTGAAGAGCGAGAGGTAGGCGAAGAAACGCGGTTGATGTTCGTCGTGGCTCATGTAGCCCAGCGAATAGACGTGGACGAGCGCGGAGATAGTGTTCACCACCACAAGCATCACCGCGGTCAGCGTATCGATGCGGAGAACCCAGTTAGCCGAGAAGGCGCCGGAGTTCACCCAGCGCAGGATTTCAACCTTCTCATTGTGGCCTTCGTGCAGAAAACCGAAGAACGCGATCCACGACAGGATGGCCGAGACGCAGAGCAGCGCCGTCGTCAGATACATGGGCCATGGCGGACCGTCATAGTGGCCGTGATCATCGTCATGGCCATGTCCGTGCTCGCGGCCTCCCGAATGCGAGTCATGGCCATGGGCGCCATAGATTTCGGCATCAGTTCCCATCTGCCGGAACGCCTTGGTGCCGGCGAGGCCCGCGATCAAGGCGCCGATCAGGGGAAGGAAGACGATGAGCTGATACATGGAGTGTGGCTCAGCCCTTCATGAGATTGATGTCCTCAACCGCGATGGTGCCGCGGTTGCGGAAATAGGTGACGAGAATGGCAAGCCCGATCGCCGCTTCGCCGGCGGCCACCGTCAGCACCAGAAGCGCGAACACCTGTCCGGTGAGATCGCCAAGCGCCGAGGAAAATGCCACGAAATTGATGTTTACCGCCAGCAGCATGAGCTCGATCGACATCAGGATGACGATAACGTTCTTCCTATTTAGGAAGATGCCAAAAATGCCGATCGTAAACAGGATTGCGGCGACGAATGAGATAGTGCGAGAGACCGATTGTCATATCCCCTGCCCCGGTTCGACCTTGCGGACTTCGATTGCGCCGCCGGGCCGCGCGCGACTTGCGTTGCGATGTCCTGGCGTTTCACACCCTGCTTGTGGCGCAGCGTCAGCACGATGGCGCCGATCATCGCGACGAGCAGCACCAATCCCGCGGCCTGGAAGTAGAAGATGTACTTCGTGTAAAGTATTTGCCCCAGTGCTTCGGTGTTGGTCATGCCCTCCGGCGCCGCGACGCCAGCGTGCGGCGGCCGTCGGGATCAACCGCCCAGCTTCCGACCACGAGTGCGAGTTCAACAAGCAAGATCAACCCGATGGCGCCGCCCACCGGCAGATAGTTCAGCATGCCCTGGCGCGAGTTCGACAAAATCGACGTCGAGCATCATCACCACGAACAGGAACAGCACCGCCACCGCGCCTACGTAAACCACGACCAGGATCATCGCCAGGAATTCGGAGCCGAGCAGGATGAAAAGTCCCGCCGCGTTGAAGAAGCAGAGGATCAGAAACAGCACCGAATGCACAGGATTACGCGACGAAATCACCATCACCGCCGAGGCCACCAGCACGGCGGAGAAGAGATAGAAGAAGAATGCTGCGATCATTCTCTCCTCCTCAGCGATAGGGAGAATCGAGCGCGATGTTGCGCGCGATTTCCCGCTCCCAGCGGTCGCCATTGGCAAGCAGCTTCTCCTTGTCGAAGAGCAACTCCTCGCGGGTTTCTGCGGCGAACTCGAAATTTGGCCCCTCGACGATGGCGTCGACCGGGCAGGCTTCCTGGCAGAAGCCGCAATAGATGCATTTCACCATGTCGATGTCGTATCGCGTGGTACGGCGCGTACCGTCATTGCGGCGGGGCCCGCCTCGATGGTGATCGCTTGCGCAGGACAGATCGCTTCGCAAAGCTTGCAGGCGATGCAGCGCTCTTCGCCGTTGGGATAGCGGCGAAGCGCATGTTCGCCGCGGAAGCGGGGCGAGAGCGGACCTTTCTCGAAGGGATAATTGATGGTGGCCTTGGGCGCAAAGAAGTAGCGCATGGCCATCACCGTGGCGGAAACGAATTCCTTGAGGAACAGCGCGCGCGTGGCTTGAGCGAGTCTCATGGCGCCCATCCGAAGGTTACCAACACGGCAGCTGTCAACGCGACCCAGGCCAGCGACAAGGGCAGAAACACTTTCCAGCCGAGACGCATCAACTGATCATAGCGGTAGCGCGGTACGATCGCCTTCACCATGGCGAACATGAAGAAGACAAGGCACACCTTGATCAAGAACCAGATGACGCCGGGAATCCAGTTGAGCACTGGAATGTCGATGATCGGCAGCCAGCCGCCGAGGAACAGGATCGTGGTCATGGCGCACATCAGCGTGATCGCCACGTATTCGCCGAGCATGAACAGTAGATAGGGCGTGGAGGAATACTCCACCATGAAGCCAGCGACGAGTTCCGACTCCGCTTCCACGAGATCGAAGGGCGGGCGGTTGGTTTCGGCGAGTGCCGAGACGAAGAACACGATGAACATCGGCAACAGCGGCAGCCAATACCAGTCGAGGAAGGAATTTGGGAGTCCGATCATCGTGCCGAGCCCGGTCGATTGCGATCGCACGATCTCGGTCAGGTTCAGCGAGCCGGCGCAGAGCAGAACGGTGATGATGACGAAACCGATCGAGACTTCGTAGGACACCATCTGCGCGGCGGAGCGGAGCGCCGACAGGAACGGATACTTCGAATTCGACGCCCAGCCGCCCATGATGATGCCGTAAACGCCGAGCGAGGAGAGCGCGAAGAGATAGAGAATGCCGACATTGATGTCGGCCACGGCCCAGCCTTCCGCCACCGGAACCACGGCCCAGGCAGAGAGCGCCAGCACGCAAGTCACCAGCGGCGCCAGCACGAATACGCCCTTGTTTGCGCCATCGGGAATGATGACCTCCTTCAACGCGAACTTGATCAAATCGGCGAAGGACTGGAACAGGCCCCAAGGCCCAACAACGTTCGGCCCGCGCCGCATCTGCACGGCGGCCCACACTTTGCGGTCGGCAAGCAACAGATAGGCAATGACGATCAGCAACGAAACGATGAGCGCCAAGCTTTGCAGCAGGATCAGGCCAACGGTGAACAGCATTTCCGTCATCCGTTCACTCCGCCGCCATCCGCGCTTCGCCGCCAAGCGCGAAGTCCACCGCGCGGTCCGCGTGGATCAGCGTGGTGTCGAACACCGGCACGCTCACATTGGTTTGGTTCAGAAGCATCCCCACTTCCGTGCATCCCAGGATCAGGCAATCGGCGCCTTCGCCCACCAGCCGCGCCGCAATGGCCTCATAGGCGGTCCTGGAAGATTCCGCCACTATTCCCTTGCAGAGCTCGTCATAGATGATGCGGTGGGTTTCGGCCCGGTCCGCCGCATCCGGAACGATCACATCGAGGCCATGGCGGGCGCGCAGACGGCCCACATAGAAGTCCTGTTCCATCGTATAAGCGGTGGCCATCAGGCCCGACCGCTTGAGTCCCCCCGCCTTGATTTTCTCCGCCGTCGCATCGGCGATGTGGATGAACGGAACCTTGATCGCCGCGGTAATCTGATCCGCGACCTTGTGCATCGTGTTGGTGGCCAGCAGAATAACATCCGCTCCAGCGCGTTCCAGTCTCACCGCCACGTCCACCAGCCTAACGCCTGCTTCCTTCCAAAGCCCTTTTTCCTGCATCGCGGCAATTTCGGCGAAATCGAGGGACCATATGATGACTTCCGCGGCATGCAATCCGCCAAGACGCTCGCGCACCTGCGCATTGATGCGGGCATAGTAGTGCGTGGTCGATTCCGCGCTCATGCCGCCGATGATGCCGATTGTCTTCATTCGGCAGCCTCAAGTTTGCGGCCGGTCTTGAGTTCCGAGCATTCAGCCATGATCCTGGATGCGCGCGCGATCGGATTGGTCAAATAGAAGTCGGCGATTGGCGATCGGAACGGCTCGCTCTCGGCCCTGCCTTCGCCCTTGGCGAGCTCCTCGAGTGCAGCCGGATCGGCGGGGATGCGCTGATCGAGTTTTGCGAGCTGCGGTGCAATCCTATACATCTCGCGGCGAAGCTGTTCGAGCGTATTCCAAGGCAACGTATGGCCGAGCGCTTCCGAGAGCGCCCGCAGGATCGCCCAATCCTCCTTCGCCTCGCCCGGCGGGAAGGAGGCCCGCGCCGTCATCTGCGGGCGGCCTTCGGTGTTCACATAGGTGACCGATTTCTCGGTATAGGCGCCGCCCGGCAGAACAACATCGGCCCGGTGCGCACCACGATCGCCATGGCTTCCGATGTAGACGACGAAGGCCTGGCCCAGCCGCTTCATATCGATCTCGTCGGCGCCCATGAGGAACACCATTTCGATTTCGCCTGCTTCCGCGCCATCGAGAACCTGGCGCGTGGACTTTCCGTTCATTCCCGGCAGTGCGCAGACATCAAGCGCGCCCACCCGGCCCGCTGCAGTGTGCAGAATGTTGAAGCCGTTCCAGCCGTCCTTCACCACGCCCAGCGCTGCTGCGGCCTTTGCCGCCATGGCGAGGATTGCCGCGCCATCCGGCCGCGCAAGAGCGCCCTGCCCTACGATCATCATCGGCCGATCGCCTTGGCTGGCGCATGGTTCACGAGTTGAGAGAGGCTCTCCGGGCCTGCACCCATGTAGGCATATTTGTAGGTAAGATCGGCCTTCTCGCCGATGAGGCCGATGGAGCATCCGCCTTCAGATAGCGCTTGCGGATACGGGCGTTGAGCACCGGTGCTTCAAGCCGCGGATTGGCGCCGACCAGCAAAATGGCGTCCGCGTCCTCGATCCCGCTTATGCCAGAGATTGAAAAGATAGCCGGCGCGGCCGCCATGTTCGCCGAGCGGTGTTCCATCCTGGCGGCAATCGATGCTCTCGATGCCGAGTGCGGTTGCGAGCTGCTTCAGCGAGAACGCTTCTTCCGCGCCCACAAGATCGCCAAGCAGGATCGCAGTCCGCTCCGGCTTCGTGGCTTTCAGCTTTTGTGCGATGCGCGCAAACGCGTCCTTCCAGCTTGCCGCGCGCAGTTTACCGAATTCGCGGATATAGGGCTGGTCGAGCCGCTGCGCCCGCAGACCGTCCCACACGAAGCGAGTCTTGTCGGAAATCCACTCCTCGTTCACGTCCTCATGGGTGCGGGGCAGAATACGCATCACTTCGCGGCCACGCGCATCGACCCGGATGCTGGAACCAACCGCATCCATCGCATCGATGGTTTCGGTCTTGCGCAGTTCCCAGGGACGGGCCTTGAATTCGTAGGGTGCGGAAGTCAGCGCGCCAACCGGGCAGAGATCGATGATATTGCCCTGCAGTTCGGAGGAAATCGCCTTATCGAGATAAGTGGTGATTTCCATATCCTCGCCACGGCCGGTGGCGCCCAATTCCTCGACACCGCCCACTTCGGCCGTAAACCTGACGCAGCGGGTGCACTGGATGCAGCGGGTCATCTCGGTCTTGACCAGAGGCCCCAGATATTTGTCCTCGACCGCGCGCTTGTTCTCGGCATAGCGGTTCTTGGAAATGCCATAGGCCATCGCCTGATCCTGCAGATCGCATTCGCCACCCTGATCGCAGATCGGGCAATCCAGCGGATGGTTGATGAGCAGGAATTCCATCACGCCTTCGCGCGCTTTCTTCACCTGTTTGGTATTGGTGAAGACTTCCGGCGGCTCGCCATTGGGTCCGGGGCGGAGATCATTGACCGACATGGCGCAGGAGGCCTGCGGCTTCGGCGTTCCCTTCACCTCGACCAGGCACATGCGGCAGTTGCCGGCGATGGACAGCCGCTCGTGATAGCAGAAGCGCGGCACTTCGGCGCCCGCGACTTCGCAAGCCTGCAACAGCGTGGTGCCGTTTTCGAAGTCGTGCTCGACGCCGTCGATTTTCAGTTTCGGCATCTCATTTGCCCCATAACAGATAGGCCGCGACCAGCACCAGAGCCGACGAGACCACGCCGAAGACGAAATGCTTGAGCGCGCTCGGATCCTCTTCGCGCTTCAATACATTGGACGCGATCCATTCCCAACCCCATGAAGAGGCGCAGAGCCCCGCGAATGCCAATAGAATTCCGCCGCCCCAGCCGCCGACGCCGCGGCCCAGCCAATAGCCTAGGAGGCAGACCGCAAGCTCGAAGGTTTTGCGCATGAAATACATGGGTCACGCGCACCTCGGAGACGTCATGCGTTCCGCATCCATCACCTCGGCCCAACCGAAGGCAACGTCCGATGCGCCGTTCGCTTCGTAGTGCTTGAGCCTTGCGTTGGCTTCATCGAGCGAAGGTTCATGCCCTTCCGGCACCCACCAGAACACCACGTGCGGTTTCTCCATGAGGCCGAACCATTTCTCGCGCTTCTTGTAGAACTGCACATGCACGGTCTTGAACACGTAAGCTTCAAGCGACTTCGCATCCTCCCAGACCGAGAGGTTCACCGCCATGTCATCGCCGACGCGGAATTCGGTGGCATTGTTGTTGTCGCCCTTCAAGCGCCAGACAAATCCCGGCGAGCGCTCGGCGATGGCGTTGACGCGATCAAGGTTTTCCATGAACTCGGCCATGCGCGGGTCCGAGGTTGGATATTTGAACTTGCCGATGTTGAGCTCAGCGAGGTGCATTTCTCACTCACTCCGCCGCATGGCGCACGGCGCCGTCTGGGTCTGAGCGGTAGGAATATTGGTCGATCCGCTCTTCAATCACGTGACGGAAATGGCGGATCAGGCCTTGCACCGGCCAGGCCGCCGCATCGCCGAGCGCGCAGATCGTGTGTCCTTCGATCTGGTAGGAGACATCGAGCAGCATGTCGATCTCGCGCTTTTCGGCACGGCCTTCGGCCATGCGGGTCAAGACGCGCCACATCCAGCCTGTGCCTTCGCGGCACGGCGTGCACTGGCCGCAGGACTCATGCTTATAGAATTGCGCCAGGCGCGCGATGGCGCGGATCATGTCGGTGGATTTGTCCATGACGATGACCGCCGCTGTGCCGAGGCCCGACTTCAGATTCTTGAGCGAATCGAAATCCATTGGGCAATCGACGATCTGCTCTGCGGGCACGCAAGGAACCGACGATCCGCCGGGGATCGCCGCCAAGAGATTGTCCCAGCCGCCGCGAATGCCGCCGCAATGTTTGTCGATCAGCTCGCGGAAGCTGATGCCCATTTCCTCTTCCACGTTGCATGGCTTGTTCACATGGCCCGAAATGCAGAAGAGTTTTGTGCCGACATTGTTAGGCCGGCCGATTGAAGAAAACCACGAAGCGCCGCGGCGCATGATGGTGCCGGCGACGGCAATCGATTCGACATTGTTCACGGTCGTCGGCGCACCGTAGAGGCCAACGTTCGCGGGGAACGGCGGCTTCATGCGGGGCTGGCCCTTCTTGCCTTCGAGGCTCTCGAGCATCGCCGTTTCCTCGCCGCAGATATAGGCGCCGGCGCATGGTGCACATAGAGATCGAAGGCCCAGCCGTGCACATTGTCCTTGCCGATGAGCTTCGCTTCGTAAGCCTGATCGATCGCCGCCTGCAAGCGCTCGCGCTCGCGGATGAATTCGCCGCGCACATAAATGTAGCCCACATGGGCGCCCATCGCCGCGCCCGCGATCAAGCAGCCTTCCACCAGCAGATGCGGATCGTGCCGCATGATCTCGCGGTCTTTGCAGGTACCGGGCTCGGACTCGTCGGCGTTGACCACGAGATAGTGCGGACGCTCGCCGATTTGTTTCGGCATGAACGACCATTTGAGACCGGTCGGAATCCCGCGCCGCCGCGACCACGCAGGCCCGACGCCTTCATCTCGTTCACCATCCAGTCGCGGCCCTTGTCGATGAACGATTTCACGTCCACCCAGCAGCCGCGCTTCCTGGCGCCATCGAGCCCCCAGTCATGGAGGCCGTAGAGATTGGTGAAGATGCGGTTCTTGTCAGCGAGCATTGTTCATTCTCACTTCTTCGGCCTTTCGCCGACGGCCGAGTCCGGCCGCCAGCCCTTGGCCAGCTTTTTCGCCTGCTTCACCCAGTCGTCGCGCTTGGCGCGGCCCTTGAAGCCTTCGAGGCGCTCGTCCACCCAAGCGAGTTCCTTGGCCGACCATGAGGCGATCTGGTCGAAGTGCCAGATGCCCATTTTGTTCAGCATCTTCTCGAGCGCGGGGCCAACTCCCCAGACTAGCTTCAGATCGTCGCCCTTTCCGGTTCGAGGCTTCTTGAAAAGCTCGGGCCTCGGCTCGGCTGGTTTTTCCTTCACTACTTTGGCCGCTGCCACTTTCGCAGGCTTGGGTTTTGAAGGAGTTGTTTCGGCGATCGTGACAGGTTTTGCAGGCGCTTCTACCTTGGGCGCAGCGGATGCCGCAGCCACAGGAGCCGGCGGCGGTGGCGCAGCTTCAACGCGCTTGTAGGTGCGGTCTCTGCCATAGAGCGACTTGTCGGTGAGCGATGTCAACTTGCCTTCGGGTGCGGAGAACTGGCGGCCATTCTGCGGCCCAGGTTTCACTTCGTGTCCCGCCGCGATGTCGTCGATCAGCTTCTCGAAACTCTCCGGCGTCAGATCCTCGTAGGTGTCCTTCCAGATCTGCACCATGGGCGCATTCACGCATGCGCCGAGGCATTCCACTTCTTCCCAAGAGAATTTGCCGTCGGCCGAGAGGTGATGCGGATCGTGATGGATCTTGTGCTGGCACACCTTCTTCAGGTCTTCGGCACCCCGCAGCATGCAGGGCGTCGTGCCGCACACCTGGATATGCGCCTTCTTCCCCACCGGCGAGAGCTGGAACATGGTGTAGAAAGTCGCCACTTCGTAAACGCGGATATAGGACATACCCAGCATGTCGCCCACATATTCCATGGCGGGCTTCGGCAGCCAGCCCTTGTTCTGCTCCTGCGCGCGCCACAAAAGCGGAATCACCGCGGAGGCCTGCTTGCCTTCCGGATATTTCTTGATGGTCGCCTTGGCCCAGGAGAGATTATCGCGGTTGAAAGCGAAGCTCTCGGGCTGAACGGGATCAAGTCTGCGGACGCTCACCGATCCACCTCACTGAAAATGCTATCGAAGGAAATGGAAAGGCCAGGAGGATCGAATTCAATCATTCCCGAACGAACTATCGTTGTGAGTACCTTGTTGTCGTCGATGCGCTTATGATGATAGCAATAGCGCTGCTTCGGCCAGACGATCAGATAGTGCATGATGCTGGGGACAGAAAAATACTCCAGCAATTTCCGGTTGGCGTCCGTTCCTTCCGACGACGGCGAGACAACCTCGACCACTATCGTCGGGCTGGCGAGCAATAAGCTCGTCAGGTCCGGCTTCCCGCCACACTGCACAGACACATCGGGTTCGCGCGCCGTGGTAGAGTTGATTCTAATTGTCGCGCCATCGGGAATAACGGTGCAATTCGTTGTTGCCTTCGTTACAGCTTCGCGCAATGCGAAATAGATGTTGCCCTTGATCAGCGAATGGCGGTTCGATTCAGCCGCCATCCTTATAACTTCGCCTTCCACAAGCTCGTATCGGCCCGGAGCGCCCTCATAGGCTTCCAGGAACTGCTCCACCGTGAGGTTATGTTTCGGCCGGCTCGCCATGTTACCGATCCACCTCGCCAAACACGATATCCAACGAACCTAAAACGGCGGAAACATCCGCCAGCATGTGGCCGCGGCACATGAAGTCCATGGCTTGCAGATGCGCAAAGCCGGGTGCGCGCAGCTTGCAGCGGTAGGGCTTGTTGGAGCCGTCGCTCACGAGGTACACGCCGAACTCGCCCTTGGGCGCTTCGACCGCCGCATAAACCTCGCCCGCCGGCACCTTGTAGCCCTCGGTATAAAGTTTGAAGTGGTGGATCAGCGCTTCCATCGATCGCTTCATCTCGCCGCGTTTCGGCGGCACGACTTTGCCATCCGTCGAAGCTACTGGCGTCCTGCCCTCTTCGGACGAGAGCTTCGCCACGCACTGCTTCATGATCTTCAGGCTCTCGCGCATTTCCTGCACGCGGATCAGATAGCGGTCGTAATTGTCGCCGTTCTTGCCGATCGGAATATCGAAATCCATCTCCGAGTAACACTCATAGGGCTGCGCCTTGCGCAAATCCCAGGCCGCACCCGAGCCCCGAACCATGACGCCCGAGAAGCCCCACTTGAAACACTCCTCCAGCGACACGACGCCGATATCGACATTGCGCTGCTTGAAGATGCGGTTCTCGGTCAAGAGCCCTTCGATATCGTCGAGCACCTTGCCGTGGGTGTCGCAGAAATGGCCGATATCGTCGATGAGCTTCTGCGGCAGATCCTGATGCACGCCGCCGGGGCGCACATAGGCCGCATGCATGCGCGAGCCGGACGCCCGCTCATAGAACACCATCAACTTCTCGCGCTCTTCGAAGCCCCAGAGCGGCGGGGTCAGCGCGCCCACGTCCATGGCCTGCGTAGTGACGTTCAAGAGATGCGACAGAAGCCTGCCGATCTCGGAATAGAGGACACGGATCAACTGCGCGCGCTTCGGCACCGTGATGCCAAGCAGCCTTTCCACCGCCAGCGCGAATGCGTGCTCCTGGTTTATCGGCGCCACATAATCGAGGCGGTCGAAATAAGGCACGGCCTGGAGATAGGTCTTGTACTCGATCAGCTTCTCGGTGCCGCGATGCAGGAGACCAATGTGCGGGTCGACGCGGGTGACAACTTCACCGTCTAACTCAAGAACCAGCCTCAAAACACCATGGGCCGCAGGGTGCTGTGGGCCAAAATTAATCGTGAAATTGCGGGAGGCCGCTTCAGCCGTCATGACTTCGCCTTTTCATCTCCCGGAAGCACATAGTCAGTGCCCTCCCACGGAGAGAGATAATCAAATGAGCGGAACTCCTGAACGAGCTTCACCGGCTCGTAGACAACGCGCTTTGCTTCATCGTCGTAACGAACTTCGACATGACCGGTGAGGGGAAAGTCCTTTCTGAGAGGATGGCCGCTGAATCCGTAGTCCGTCAGAATACGCCGCAAATCCGGATGACCCGAGAACAGCACGCCGTAGAAATCGAATACCTCGCGTTCATACCAGTTGGCGGCAGGGAACACCTCGATGGCGCTCGGCACCTGGGTTTCCTCTTCGGCCTGCACCTTCACCCGGATGCGGCTGTTCTTGTAGGGCGAGAGCAGATGGTAGACGACATCGAAACGCTTCTCGCGTTCGGGGTAGTCCGCGCCGCAGATGTCGATGAAGCACACGAAGCGGCACTCGGGGTCATCGCGCAGATATGTCAGCACACGGATGATATCGGCGGCCTCCGCGAGGAGCGTCAGCTCGCCAAAGTTGACGGCGGCCTGAACCGAGCCGCCCAAGCCTGCGGTGATCTGATCGCCCAGTTCCTGCAAACTCTTCGTCATGCCTCAGCGCTCGATTGTTCCGGTGCGGCGAATTTTTTTCTGCAGTTGCAGGATGCCGTAGACCAGCGCCTCGGCGGTCGGCGGGCAGCCGGGAATGTAGATATCGACCGGCACGATCCGGTCGCAGCCCCGCACCACGGAATAGGAGTAGTGATAGTAACCGCCGCCATTGGCGCAGGAGCCCATGGAGATGACATACCTCGGCTCCGGCATCTGGTCGTAGACCTTGCGCAGCGCCGGCGCCATTTTGTTGGTGAGCGTTCCCGCCACGATCATCACGTCCGACTGCCTGGGCGAGGCGCGCGGCGCAAAACCGAAGCGTTCGAGATCGTAGCGCGGCATCGAGGCCTGCATCATCTCGACGGCACAGCAGGCAAGCCCGAAGGTCATCCACATCAGCGAGCCAGTGCGCGCCCAGTTGATGAGATCGTCGGAAGCGGTGACGAGGAAACCTTTGTCCGCCAGTTCCGCGTTTATTTCGGTGAAGTATTCACGCTGTTCGGGCGTGGCGCGCTCGATCAATCCCATTCGAGTGCCCCTTTCCGCCATTCATAGATGAAGCCGATGGTGAGAATGCCAAGGAAAATCATCATCGACCAAAAGCCGAAAACTCCAATGTCTCCCAGCGTCACCGCCCAGGGGAACAGGAACGCCACTTCAAGGTCGAAGATGATGAACAGGATCGACACCAGATAGAAGCGCACATCGAATTTCATGCGCGCGTCGTCGAAGGCGTTGAAGCCGCACTCATAGGCGGAAAGCTTCTCGGGATCGGGATTGCGATAAGCAATCAGGATCGGCGTGATCATCAGCACCAGCCCGAGGCCGATACAGACGCCCATGAAAATCACAATGGGCAGATAGTCTCGCAGAAGTTCCGGCATCTCGCCTCGCCTTGGCCCCGCCGCAGATTGCGGCAAATCAGTGGCTAGGTAGCCTACACGCCCTTGGTCCGCAAGCCAATTGCTGCTCTGCGGCAATAACTCCACGGGAGCGTTTTGCCATGAAAACATTGAAGGAAATGGCGCGAGTGACGGGGCTCGAACCCGCGACCTTCGGCGTGACAGGCCGACGCTCTAACCAACTGAGCTACACCCGCATTTGGGTGAGGCGGCTGATAGAGGAGGCCCCCCTTACTGTCAAGCTGGGGGTTGGGCTCGCCACCCCCCTTTTCACTGCTCCGGGTTGGGTTCGCGAAACAGGAACTCGATATTGTTGCCATCGGGATCGAATACAAAAGCCGCAAAATAGCCAGGCGAATAGTGGTCCCGGTAGCCGGGGCCACCGTTGTCCCGCCTGCCGGCCTTGATGGCGGCGGCATGCTCCTTGGATGATGCCGAGAAGCATATATGAAGCCGACGCGGGCCAAGCTCTCCTTCGAAAACCAACAGGCCCGTAGTGTCTCCAGAGCCAAATCCTGCGGAGCCTGCCTCCTGATCGAAGAAAAACCCCTCGATTCCCATTTCGCTCAGTACTGCCGCGAAGAAGCTGCGGTTCCTGGCAATTGCGCCGACCGGAAACTCCACGTGATCGAACATGGCCTGATCGCTCCTTGGTTGTTCGCTCGGTGGTATCTCAGGGCGCCCGCTTCTTCCCCGTCACCTCGATCTCGATCTTCATGCGGGGATCGATCAGGTCCGCCACGATCGCGGTCGAGGCCGGGCGGATGCCGCCGAAATATTTCCGCAGCACCGGCCAGCACGGCTCGAAATCGGCCGCATTGGGCAGGATGTAAGTTGTGCGCACAATGTCGGCCAGGTCGAAACCCGCCTTTTCCATCGCCGCCTTGATGTTGAGGATGGTCTGTTCCGCCTGCTCCACAACGCTGTCCGAGATCGTCATGGCAGCGTAGTTGAAGCCGGTCGTGCCCGACACCCAAATCCAATCGCCATCCACGATGGCGCGGGAGTAGGCGATCTCGGCTTCGAATTTGGAACCCGAAGATATCTGCCTTCGACTCATGGCTTGGCAACCTCTTTCACGACCGGCATTTCGATCTTCGCCGCCTTCAGCGCCTCCCATATGAGGAAACGTATGTCGGAGTCGTAGTCCTTGACATCATCCGAACCCGCATCCACCCAGTAGCCCGCTTGAAGCTTGACACCATGGGGTGCGAAGTCGGCCAGTTCGCATTCCGGTTCATGAGGAACGCCCAGCACTTGCGGATGAGCGGCAACGGCCTTTGCCACGATTTTCTGCACCTTCCGCAAGTCGCAATCATAGGGAACATGAAATGGCACTTCAAATCTTTGAAGGCGATCGGTTTTGGTCCAATTTGTGAACTGAGTGGTGACGAACTTCTCGTTGGGAATCATGATCTCTTTCCCGTCGTCCGTCGAAAGAGTCGAGGACCGCATGTTGATCTCGCGCAGCGTTCCGGTTTTCCCGTCCTCCATCTCAATGTGGTCGCCGATCTTGAGCGATCGTTCGAGCAGGATGATAATGCCTGAAATGAAGTTCGACGCGATCTGCTGCAATCCGAAACCAAGTCCAACGCCGAGCGCGCCGCCGAACACGGCAAGCGCCGTCAGATCGAGCCCTAGGATGTTGAGCAGCAAAATTCCGACGATGAAGAAAATCGCGATCTCGAGAAACTTCGCCGCAAGCTCGCGCGTCTGGATGTCGATCGCCTGCTGGTCACGGATCACCTTCTGCCCGGCGCTTGTCGACATGCGGCCGAGCCAGAACAGCACGCCGCCGAAGAGCCCCGCCTTGATCAGCGCGTAGGCCGAGAGCCGGATGTTGCCCGCCTCGAAGGCTACGGAGTCGAGCCATCCCGTCACGTCGTCGAGAAAACCGAACACATACAATGCCGCCACCGGAATGCCGATCCAGCGGCAGGCGGCGTTGATCACCGGATAGGTGATGAAGCGGTTGATCGCAGCATAAAGCAGGAACACGAGGCCGAGGCTCTGGCCGATGCGCACTAGCCACGAGGAGCCCACAGTTGCGTCGCTCACGGCCGCGGCAACACCCAACAGTGAAAAATCAGCAACGGAAACAGGAGATCGCGGCACGACCAGGCAAAACGCCTGAGTTTCAGGAGCGCGCCTTCCGTCGGTTCGTCGCGGAAGACCGCCGCGCGCGCCACGATTTGGCCAGCCAGTAGGCGTGCGGCCAGAACACCAACCGCGATTGCCGCGGCTTGCGCATAGAATTGCGGCGACGACAGCCACCCCATCAGCGTGTTGAGCCACTCGTAGGCGAGGTCCTGGAGTCTGTTAACGTTCACGTTTCATTTCCCGCATGGAGCCGCCCCACACAAGCTTCTTGGCACTCTTGTAAGCGCCACCATCGCGCCTCGCAACGGTGCGCCGCTCGAGGCCTTCAAGCGTGCAGAGTTTGAGATTGATCGCAGCTTTCAAAACGTGAGGAGGAGCGAGTATGCGCACTTCTCGAGATGAAACGGGCCCGCGCATTGCGATGACGTACGAGAACTTTTCGTCTTCGAAGGGAACGCTCGCCTTTTTCGCATGCATGTGCGCGCGGCTACGCGGCAGCCGCACGGAAAAGTGGCACCAATCCGGATCGACAATGGGACAAGCATTTCGATGAGGACAGGGCGCGGCAATGAAAGCCCCCTGCCTGATTAACTCTTCGCGAGCGGCACGGATGCGCGCGAAGCCTGGCGGAGTTCCGGGTTCCACAATGACCAGCGTCTGAGCCACGGTCCAAAGTGAGCGGATCACAGCGGCAACCTTGGATTCGGGCAACTCCGCAAATGTGTAAGCGGCCACCACTAGATCCGCTTTTGGCAACTCATCTTCTTTCAGAACATCCGCCTTTATGCATCGTGCGTTTGCAAAGGCGGGCAATGAGGAAGCGAGTTCCCGCGCAATTTCCAGAAACGCGCCGGACTTATCAGCGAATGTGACCTCATCCAAACTTTTCCAGACTTCTCTTGCTGCCCAACTCGCGGTACCCGGTCCAGCACCGGCATCCAGCAAACACTTCGGAGCGAAGTCCGGCGCGATCCTGCTTAGCTCTTCGAATGCTGCCGTAACCGCCGCATAGGTCGCTGGCAGCCGGGTTACAAGATAGGCATCAAAATCATCTTTGGCGCTGCCGCCCTTCTTGTAGGTCTCGCTCAGCCTCGCCGCGCCTTCGCGAAACCCGCCGGAGACCCGTTCAAGCCGCCTCGAAATCGCTGCCTGAAGCTCAGGCGGAAGTGCGACTGACATGATGCTGCTTCGCTATGCACACCGGTAATGGTTTGCCGGGCCGAAGCTTGCGAAGCAAGCGGAGGCTGGTGGGCGATGAGAGACTCGAACTCCCGGCATCTTCGGTGTAAACGAAGCGCTCTACCAACTGAGCTAATCGCCCTTGAGGCGTCTCGATAGACCGGCTTGGTTGGCAACTCAAGAATCAAAAACCCCGCGCGGTTTCTGAGGGCGCGCGGGGCCGTTGAAAATGGATTGGTGCCGTCAGAGTCTAGCCGTTTACAGCCTCCTTCAGTAGTTTCCCCGCTTTGAACTTCGCCCGCTTCGAGGCCGGAAGCTTGATGGTCTTGCCGGTCTGCGGATTGCGCCCCTCGCCGGCCTTGCGGCGCGTGACCGTGAAAGTGCCAAAGCCGATCAAGCGCACGTCGTCGCCCTGGCGCAGCGCCTTCATGATGTTGCCGATCGTGGCTTCGACCGCCTCGCCCGCCTCGCCCCGGGTCAGCCGGGTGTCCTTGGCCACTTTCGCAATCAGCTCGTTCTTGTTCATGCCCACTTCTCCTGCAGCCCGAGGAATCGTCCGTCCGCTGACAAAGAACGGGAAAAACCGGCAGATTCGCAAGAGTCCCGGCGGTCAATATTTTTCCGGGAGTCAGTTCAAGGTGTTAGCGGCGGTCTGGGGGAAAGGGGGCTCCGGAAGGCCGGGGGCGCAGCGTCAAATCCGGACCGATTGTGATTCGCAGGCCGCCCGGATAGAAACCTCCGGCCCACCTCCAAACCCTTGGACCGACAGCCCGGATACGCCGTCATGGACGCCTTGACCATCGCGCTGCTTGCGCTTGCAGCCTTTCTCGGCGGGGGTCTAAATGCGCTCGCCGGTGGCGGCACGTTTTTCACCTTCCCTGCCCTCGTGATGGCGGGCCTTCCCGCCATTCAGGCAAGCCCCACCAGCGCTGCCGCGATTCTTCCGGGATATGCCAGCGCCGCCTTTGCCTACCGCAGACATTTCGCTTCGGACGAAACGCTGCCCGCGCCGCTCGCTCTTGCCGCCTCTATCGCGGGCGCAGTCGCCGGCGCGTCGATCTTGCTCATCATCAGCGCCAAGGCCTTCGACTGGATCGTGCCGTGGCTTCTGCTCTGCGCCACACTGCTCTTCGTTTTCGACAAGACAATTGGCGCGAGATTGAGGGGCAGCAGTTTGAACTCGGTTCCCGCACGACTCGTCGTAGTTTTTGCAGCGGGCACGTATGGCGGATTCTTCAACGGCGGCTTGGGCATTGTTCTGCTCGCCGCCCTTCGCCTTGTTGGACTGCAGCGGACCGATCAGGCGAAGCTCCAGGCCGGCTCGCCTGTGGGCCCAGCGCGCCTGGGCTTCCTGAACACGGTTCTCGCCAAAGATCCGCTGACTCGTCGCCAGCATGGCCTCGATTCGCTCACCCGGCTGGGACTTTGAAACCGCAGTCAGCGCGATCGAAGCCGGATCGCGCCGGCGCAGAAGTCTTTATGACCTCCGGCGCCACCTATGGAATAGCGGCAATTTTCTCGTCCAAGCCAACACATTGCTTCGGGAGTTTGAAAACCTGCAGCCGGCCATCATGGAGGGCTGCGAGAAGGCTCTCAGACGCGCGGCGTCGCGGGCTGGAGTTCTGTTTCTCGATCGAGGTTTCGCTGGCGGACGCGCCATCCGATCGCTTGATCGAGCGATCATGGAGCGC
>JAAURV010000257.1 GCA_012032065.1 Hyphomicrobiales bacterium | reverse complement strand
GCGAGATGCGCCAGATGTTCGCCGCCGCCGAAGCCGATTTCAAGCCAGCGCCTCGGCCCCACCCCTGCGAGGGGCGCCGCCAGATCGAGCGAAACCTCGGGCAGCAGCGTTGCATCAGTTCGGAATGATGACGGCGCAAGGGTTTCCCCTTGCGCCGCCCGTAGAACTGATGGCGCGGTTTCGAAGCGCTCACTTCACCGCGGCTTTGAGCGCCTTCGCGAGATCGGTCTTCTCCCACGAGAAGCCGCCGTCTTTCTCCGGTTTGCGGCCAAAGTGGCCATAGGCCGACGTGCGCGCATAAATCGGACGGTTGAGATCGAGATGGGTGCGGATGCCGCGGGGCGAAAGATCCATCACCTTACGGAGCGCCTTCTCGAGTTTCGCCTCGGAAATCTTCCCGGTGCCGTGGGTGTCCACATAGATCGACAACGGCTGCGACACGCCAATGGCATAGGAAAGCTGGATGGTGCAGCGCCTGGCGAGTTTCGCCGCAACCACATTCTTGGCGAGATAACGCGCCGCATATGCCGCCGAACGATCGACCTTTGTCGGGTCCTTGCCGGAGAATGCGCCGCCGCCATGAGGAGCTGCGCCGCCATAAGTGTCGACGATGATCTTGCGTCCGGTGAGGCCGGCATCGCCGTCCGGGCCGCCGATGAAGAATTTGCCGGTGGGATTGACATGCCAGATCGTTTTCTTGGTGATCCAGCCTTTGGGCAGCGCCTTGCGCACATAAGGCTCCACCAGCTTGCGCACGTCGGCGGAGGTCATGCTCTCGTCGAGATGCTGGTGCGACACCACGATCTGCGTGGCTCGCACCGGCTTGCCGTTCTTGTATTCGACCGTCACCTGACTCTTGGAGTCCGGTCCGAGGCGCTTCTCGCCGGCATGGCGCGCTTCCGCCAGAAGCTGCAGAATGCGCTGCGCGTAATAGAGCGGCGCCGGCATCAGGTCCGGCGTCTCGTCGCAGGCGTAGCCGAACATGATTCCCTGATCGCCGGCGCCTTCGTCCTTGTGAGCGCCGTCGTCCACGCCCTGGGCGATGTCCGCCGACTGCTCGTGGAGCACGATTTCAACCTTGGCATCGCGCCAGTGAAATCCACTCTGCTCGTAGCCGATATCGCGGATCGCCTTGCGGGCCACCTCCTCAATCTTCTCCTTGGTGACCGATTGAGGACCCCGCACTTCACCCGCGATCAGCACCTTGTTGGTGGTGGCCAGCGTCTCGCAAGCCACCCGCACCCGCCACGGGTCCATCTTCTCTGCCAGAGCCTCGCGATAGAAGAGATCGACCACCTCATCCGAAATGCGATCGCAGACTTTGTCGGGATGGCCTTCCGACACGGACTCGCTGGTGAACAAATAATTCTTGCGCGACATGCTTTGAGATACCCCGACAATGGACAAGCGCCGCGTCAAAACTTCCCCGTCCCATCGCGCGGCAAACGATAAGCGTGGGGCTTTTGGCAGCCTTGCAGATGCGGGTCAAGCCGCGCTTCCGAATACAGGTAAACGCAACGTCAGTCGCGCATGTCGGCGATGCAGCGCGCGAGTGCGGCGATGATCCTGCGCTTTTCGCTGCTGTTCGCGTCGCGGAACGCCTTGGCAAGTTGCACGCCTTCCACGTTCATCAGCGCCGCCATCACCGAGTCCTCGGCCTTGCCTTCGGCGAAACCTCCCTTGTTCTCCTCACCCGGAGCATCCTCGAAGAAAAACTGCACCGGCACGCCGAGTATCTTCGCCGTGTTGTGCAGCCTGCTCGCACTGATACGGTTCGAGCCCTTTTCGTACTTCTGCACCTGCTGAAAGGTAATACCCAGAAGTTCTCCCAGGCGCTCTTGACTCATGCTGACGATTTGCCGCCGCATGCGTATGCGATTTCCTACATGTACATCGATGTAGTTCGGGTCTCTTCTCGCCATTTTTTCCTCAGACCGTTAGCCCCCGGCCTGATGTTTCTCTTTAACCAATCATCCGTGAGACCTCACTATATCCCCCTCGCGGACAACCGGCGAATGCTTATTGCACATTTGCGTTAAGGTGCAATCGAAATGCGAAGATTCAAGCACTTTTCGCCCGTATCGGTTGTCTGAGGGTCAATTACTCTCGCGAGGGAAATAGTGGCGGAGAGCGGCGGCGCCGAGAATCGTAGCAACCGTCAGCACAAGGAATATCCAGTCACCATAGCGCGCATATGGCGTTGCGGAAAGAGCGGCGGGAATGGGCCGGTCGATGAATCCCGTGACGCCGGTCTTGAGCCGCGCAAGGTAACGGCCGTACGGATCGATGATCGCGGAGATGCCGGTGTTTGCCGCGCGAAACGCCGGAATCCCTTGTTCGATCGCGCGCAGCCGCAACTGGGCGAGATGCTGATGCGGGCCGGTCGAATTCCCGAACCAGGCGTCGTTCGTGACATTGGCGATCCATTGCGGGCGGCTGCCGCTGTCCACGAATCCGTGGGCAAAGACGGCCTCGTAGCAAACCGAGGGCGTGACTGGCGGCAGGCCATCCGCCGAGATTGTCACCGGGCCAGTGCCAGGCTGGAAGCTGCCAGGGACGGTGACCACCCGGCGGAAACCCAATGGCTCCAGGATTGATTCGAACGGCAGAAACTCTCCTCCGGGCACCAGCCGCCATTTGTCGTAAGTGGCGGTGATCGCACCCGAGCTGTCGACGAATTGCACGCTGTTGAAGATATTGCCGCCCGAACGCCGCAGCGAACCTGCGATCAGCGTTCCCTCGCGTCCGAGCATGGCGGAGATTTCCGAAAGAGCGTTTTGGCTTTCGTCAAGCGCGAAAGGAAGCGCGGATTCAGGCCAGATGACAGCTTTGGCTGCCGCGCCATCGCCGCGGGACAGATCGAGAAGCGTGTCGAGAATCGCCCGCCCATTCTCGCCACGCCATTTGTCATCCTGGGGAATGTTGGGTTGGACGATTCGAACCAGCGGACCACTTGCTGAAGCTGGAGCTGTATCGGCAAGCCGGTAGGCGCCCCAGGCGCCAGCAAGCGGCAGCAGCGCCAGAAGAGCGAGCGCTATATGCCGTCCTCGCCGGACAGTAAGGTTGGCGCATGCGGCGCTCCAGACAAACATCAAAACCGTCAGTCCCGTCATACCCACAACCGACGCGATTTGCAGAACCGCGCCGAGGCCTTCCGCTGCCTGTCCCGGCGCTGCCCAGGGAAAGCCGGTGAACAAGTGTCCGCGCAGCCACTCGGCAATCGCCAAGGCGGCGGCGAGCACCAGATGGCGCGCCAGTCCGCGCCACCCCGTGATATGCGCCACGAGCGCGGCGAGACCCCAATAAATCGCCATCGCGAGCGCAAGCCCGCCGACGGCAAACGGCATCATCCAGAGATAGGTGTCGGCTTCGACCAGAAACGCGAAACCGATCCAGTGAAACGCCACGGCGAAGTATCCCGAGCCCAAGCCCCAGCCATCGATAAAGGCCTGGGGCAAGCTACGCGCGCCTTCCATCACCCGGAAAGCCAGCGCAAAGGCGATGAAGAAGGCGGGGAAAATGTCGAGCGGCGGCAACGCCAATGCCGCCACGGCGCCGCACAGAACCAGAACGAGAAAGCGCCGCCAGCCTGCAAGGCTGCTCAGCGCGGCAAAACGTCGAATCATGGCCGCGACTATGATATGAGGCGCCATGCGGGAACAATGGCCATGAACACCGCCCCCGATCCGCGCAAATCGATACGCCTGATCGAGCATCTGCCATATGAGATGGACGGCGGCATCGCTTCAAGGGCGCGCATTGGCCTCATCGTGCTCGCCACGGACTACACCATCGAGCACGAATGGCGGCTTATCTTTCAAGCCTTGCCCGGCGTGGCGCTTCATCAGAGCCGCATCTTCAACGATGACAAGATCACGCCGGAAACCCTCCGCGCCATGGAACCGAGGATCGCCGAAGCAGCGAGGCTTATCCTTCCGGGTGCGGAACTCGCTTCGATTGCTTTCGGCTGCACATCTGCTTCGATGGCAATCGGCGAGGATAAGGTCTTCGAACGCATCGCCGAAACGCGCCCCGGCGTGACCGCCACAACGCCCGTCACCGCCGCCCGCGCCGCCTTTGCGGCGCTCGGAGCCAAACGCATCGCCGTTCTCACTCCTTACCGCGCCGATGTGAACCGTATTGTCGCCGCTTACTTCCAGGACCGCGGATACGAGGTTCCGGTCTTCGGCTCCTTCAACGAGGAAAGCGATGGCAAGGTCTCCCGCATCTCGCCCGCTTCGGTGAAGGCCGGCATTCGCGAGGTCTTGAAACATGGCGAAGCCGATGCCGTGTTCGTGTCCTGCACGTCCGTGCGGCTCGTTGAAGCTGTCACCGAAATTGAGAGTGAAGCCGGCCTCCCCGTTACCTCGTCAAATCACGTGATGGCCTGGCACGCGCTGCGGCTTGCCGGAATCTCCGATCCACTGCCACAATTCGGAAGACTCTTTACCCTATGACAGCTCATGACTGACGACGCTCGGACTAGCGCCACCACCCATCTCGACTCGCTTTTTGGCCGCATCGCCCAAAAGATGCGAGCGCCCGCCGGTTTTGCCACCATGACCCACGACGAGCGCAGATTCCTGCTGGCGCTGCTTCTGGCGGCGGTTGTTCCCGCCGACCGGAAAATCAAGGCGGAGGAAATAGGCGCCCTCGGTCAGCTGCTACAGTCGCGATACGGTCTGCGCGGCGAGCTTTTCACCAAGGCCATGGTTTTTCGCCCGCGGTCAGTTCGCCTCCCG
>JAAURV010000256.1 GCA_012032065.1 Hyphomicrobiales bacterium | reverse complement strand
CATAACGCGCTCAAGTGGAATCACTTGAGCGTTCAGTTATGCGCCAGATTCAAATTGCTAGAGCAACTTACCGGCGGTCGAATGACCGCCGGTTGCTCTAGGCAGCGCAACCTTAAGCAGAAGAAACATCGAAAAACCCCAATAATCTCACACCTTTGTCCAGCTCGGGGCATGGTTGCGTTAAGACCATAGTGACGTGAAACCGCTATACGTCAACTTCTGTCGCAACACCGTGCAGGGGGCTGCTCCAGAGAATGAAGAAGCAGAGGGGCGGCGGCTGATGCGCACAACTTATGCGCGGGAGGGAGGACGTGCGGAAACAGCTGCATCCAGTAGCGTTTGGCCATTCGAAGCGGCCAGCTTTGGGGTTCTGAAGCTTGCCGAGGGCGGCCGCATCGTCGAGGCAAACTCGGCATTCCGCAACATGCTGGGCCACGAGCCCGCCGATATCGAGGTCCGTGCCCTCGGCAGTCTGCTGTACCGCGAGCCGGGAGCGCCCGCGCGGACGGACCCATGGGGCTATCTTCTCGCATCGCTCGATGCTCCCGCCGAAATCAAGTTCAGACACAAATCGGGGGCGCCGAAGTGGGCGCTGTTTTCGCTATCAACAACAGGCGAAGCAGGATGCCATCTCGCTATTCTGATCCCGATCGACGAGCAGAAGCGGCGGGAAGCGGCAGCCGCGCGCGATCTTGAACATCTTTCCTTTGCGCTCGACGCGGCGAACCAGGGCATCTGGAACTACGACGGCGTGAAGGACGTCTGGACGTTTTCGGCGGCGTGGAAACGGATGCGCGGCATTTCGTCGAGAGAGAATTATGTCGCCCAGGGGTTCGACTGGCTTGAAACAATCCACCCCGACGACCGGGCGATGGTCAAGGACTATAGCGAGCGGCAATACTCCGGCGAACTGGAAGAGGTGGCTTTCCAATATCGCGAGAAACATCGCGATGGCCATTGGATGTGGATTCTGGCGCGCGGACGCGCACTTGGCGGCAGGACGGCAGATGGGCGGCCGCTCCGCATCGTCGGCACCGATACCGACATCACCGACATCAAGATCAAGGAACACGATTTCGAGACCATTTCGCGGCGGCTGGAGCTGGCGCTTGCCACTTCGCGCGTCGGCGTGTGGGAGGCCGACCTCCGGACTGGCGCTGCTTTCTGGGATGCGCGCACCAATCAACTCTTCGGCCGGGACGATGTCGCAGTTACCGTTCCGCCGGGCACATGGGAAAACCTGCTGCATCCCGAGGACCGTCTCGCGATCGTCACCAAATGCCAGGAAGGCCTGGCCACGGAACGCGGCTTCGCCATCGACTACCGCGTCATTCTCGACAGCGGAGAAATTCGCCACATCCGATGCCGATCAGCGCTGGTAAAGGATGCCACGGCGAAGAAAAACTTGTCGGCGTCAATTGGGATGTGACCGAGGATTTGGAACGCGCGGCGGCGCTCTTGCGCGCCAAACAACTGGCGGAGAACCACAGCGCGGAACTCGAGATCGCACGCAAGAGTCTTGAATACATCTCGCTGCATGACGCGCTGACGGGACTTCCCAACCGGCGCTTTCTCGACTCGACGCTCTCGCGCATGTCTGGCGCGGAGGACAATCCGCGGAACCTGACACTTCTTCACATCGATCTCGACCGGTTCAAGCAGATCAACGACACCAAGGGGCACGCGGCGGGCGATGCTCTGCTCGTTCACACGGCCGAGCTTCTGCGCGCGCACGTGCGGACCGGCGACATCGTGGCGCGCATCGGCGGCGACGAGTTCGTGATCGTTCTGTCGCCAGCTCCAGCTCAGTTCGAGCTCGACCGGATCGTGAATGGAATTATCCAGAGCGCGGGGCGCCCCTTCATCTGGGAAGGGCAAGAATGCCGGAGCGGCGTCAGCATCGGCATCGCCGAGGCAGGGGGTCTGTCTGGCGTTCATCAGATTCTCGTGAACGCGGATATCGCACTCTATCGCGCCAAGCGGGGAGGCCGAAACCGCGCGGCATACTTCACCGAGGCGCTCCAGGCGGAAGTGATTGCCAACAAACAATGCGCCGACGATATCCTGCTTGGAATCGAGCGCTGCGAATTCGTTCCCTACTATCAGCCGCAATTCGACGCGCGCACTCTGTCGCTTACCGGCATCGAGGCGCTGGCGCGCTGGCGCCATCCTTCGCGAGGCATTCTGACGCCGGACAAGTTCCTCGCCGTCGCCAACGACATCAACGCCGTGAGTTTGATCGACCGCATCATTCTCGAACAGGCCGCGCGCGATCTGGCGGCTTGGGATCTTATGGGTCTTTCCGTGGAGCGCGTTTCGGTCAACGTATCGGCGCGACGGCTTGGCAGCGAGTTGTCGTTGGAAAGTTTGATTTCGTTGCCGGTGGCCCCACAGCGGATTTCCTTCGAGCTGCTCGAGTCGATTTTCCTCGACGAGCACAACGACGAGATCATCGACAACATCGAGAAACTCAAGGCGCTTGGCTTCAATATCGAGATCGACGATTTCGGATCGGGCCATGCCTCGATCGTCGCCTGTTGCGCATCCGGCCGCATCAGTTCAAGATCGACCGCAAGCTTGTGGCGCCGATCGTCAACGGCGCGCAGGAGCGGCGTCTGCTCAAATCCATCATCGACATCGGCAAGTCGCAAGACATTACGATTTGCGCCGAAGGTGTCGAGACAGCGCTCCATGCCGAAATCCTTCGCGATCTCGGCTGCGATCAGCTTCAAGGATATTATTTCGCCAAGCCGATGGCGAAGGACGCGTTCGCCGCATTCGCCCAGGGCCAGTCATGGCTTGGCGAAGTGGCTATTCCTGACGGTTCGCCGCTCAGGGAGTTCCTGCGCGAATACGGTTTGGCGAGATCGGGCGAGAGCAGCGAGCCAGTTCACGACATGCTGCGCCGGCGGCTCGCCAACGGTTAGCGCTACTGGCGCTTCTTGCTCTCGATATCGGGAGCGCGCGGGAAGCGGGATTTCAGGTCGCGGCCGGTGACGCTCATGTGATTGCGGGTGTATTGCTCGGAGGCATCGCGGAGCGGCTGGAAATCCCACGGGAAACTATGGCCGCGCTTCAGGGCTTCGAACATCATGAGGCGGGATTGCTGGCTGGCGAGGACGTCGGCGTGAATGCGGGGGATATCGAACTTTGTTTCGATCTCCTTGCGCATGATGGCGGCGAGAGGATGGGAGGCGGCCAAGTTCTTGAGTTCGTCCGGATCGTCCACGAGATTGAACAGTTGATCCGGGTCGCTTGGCGTGTGGATGAACTTCCAGGGCCCGCGGCGCAGCATGTACATGGGGGCGATGGCGCCTTCGGCCAGATATTCGCCGATCATGGTCGCGTCCGGGTTTTCCTTTTCGCCGGCAAGAAGCGGATAGAGCGAGCGGCCATCGACGGCGCGGGCGAGATTTGGGGTTCCGTCATTGGCGATGGCCGCGAAGGTTGGGAGAATGTCGGCCAGCGAGACGGGTTCCTTGACGCGCCGTGCCTTGAAGCGGGAAGGCGACCACACGATCAGCGGCACATGCGCCGACGGCTCGAGGAACGACATCTTGTACCAGAGGCCGCGCTCGCCTAGGAAATCGCCGTGGTCTGAGGTGAAGACGATCACGGTGTCGTCGAGCACGCCCGTCGCATCGAGCGCCTGGATCAGATTGCCGAGCAGTCCATCGACATAGGAGATGTTGGCGTAATAGCCGTGCCTGGCGCGGCGGAGATCGAGTTCGGTGACGGTATAGTCGTCCATGGCCGAGACGTCGTAGAGACGGCGGCTGTGGGGGTCGAGTTCGTTGTGGCTCAGTATTGGTACCGACGGCAAATCGATGTCGTCATCTCGATATTGATTCCAATACTGCGAGCGTGCCGCGTAAGGGTCGTGTGGATGCGTAAACGATGCCATGAGGCAGAAGGGCGTTCCCGCGTCGTAACGGGCATGATCGTAGATCCTGCGCTTGGCGAGGAAGGCGACTTCATCGTCGAACTCGAGCTGGTTGGTGATTTCGGCGATGCCCGGCTGCAGCACGCTAGTCATGTTGTGGTACCACCAGTCGATGCGCTCCTGACGGAGCCGCCAGTCCGGCGTCCAGCCGAAATCGGCGGGGTAAATGTCGGTGGTGAGCCGCTCTTCGAGGCCGTGCAGCTGATCGGGGCCGACGAAATGCATTTTGCCGGAGAGACATGTCTTGTACCCCGCGAGACGCAGGTAATGCGCCCATGTGGGGATGGAGGAGGGGAACTCGGCGGCGTTGTCGTAGACGCCGCTGCGCGATGGCAGGAGGCCGTTCATCGTGGTGGCGCGGGCTGGCGCGCAAAGCGGGCTGTTGGTGTAGCAGTTCTCGAAGACGACTCCCTCCGAGGCGAGCCGGTCGAGATTGGGGGTCTTGACGAGGGGGTGGCCATAAGCCGCGAGGTAGCGCGCGGCCAGCTGGTCGGCCATGACGAACAGGATGTTGGGTTTAGGTGCTGGCAAGGATTGTCTCTCCTGCTTATATCGTCGCCATCATGGCAAGTTTTCTTCTGGCCATCATTCGGGTCTATCAGCTGACCTTATCCTCGATCTTGGGGCGGCGCTGCCGCTATTTGCCGACATGCTCGGAGTACGCCAGCGACGCGATCCGCAAACATGGCGCCCGGCGCGGCTTCCTCATGGGGTTCGCGCGGGTATCGCGGTGTCACCCGTGGGGCGGCGAAGGCTTCGATCCGAAGGCCGTCAAGCAAACGCGTCAACCGCTGGATCGTCGGC
>JAAURV010000255.1 GCA_012032065.1 Hyphomicrobiales bacterium | reverse complement strand
CGAAGCGGCCGGCCTTAACCTCGGTCACATGGTAGCCGGGTTTCACCGTCTGGCCGTCATAGGTGAAAACCAGCGGCTGTCCTTGTAAGGAGCCAGAGCACCTAACAGCTCACTTAGGGTCAAATCATTGGAATCGCTGAGGATTGAGGGTGCGTTTTTGATGTTGTCAACGTCGGGCATATGGGCTATTCCTTAATTTCAATATTCATATGATCATTGAAATATGAACGAACGTCAAGCTCTTTCCGCCTTCGCCGCCATGTCGCAGGAAACCCGGCTCCGCATCATGCGTTTGCTGGTGACCGCGGGCCAGGATGGACTGGCCGCAGGAGTCATCGCCGAAAAAGCCAATGTCTCTGCTTCTAATGTCAGTTTTCATTTGAAGGAGTTGGAGCGCGCTGGCCTTGTCACCGCGAAGCGAGACTCGCGCTCGATTGTATATCGCGCGTCTTATGACGCATTGAGCGGTCTAGTCCGCTTCTTGATGGAGGACTGCTGTTCCGGCCATCCGGAAGTGTGCATGCCGGCACTCGCCGTGCCCTGCTGCCAGCCGTCAACGAGCAGATGAGATGTTCAACGTTCTCTTTCTCTGCACCGGCAATAGCGCCCGCTCGATCTTGGCGGAAAGTATCTTGCGGAAGGAAGGCAAAGGCCGCTTCCGCGCCTTCTCCGCGGGGAGCCAGCCCAGGGGTGAAGTGAATCCATTCGCCTTGAAAGTTCTGCGCGCCATGGATTATCCATCGGAAGGTTTCCGCTCCAAATCCTGGGACGAGTTTTCCGCGGCAGATGCTCCGGTGTTGGATTTCGTTTTCACCGTTTGCGACAACGCCGCCGGCGAGACTTGCCCCTTTTGGCCGGGCAAGCCGATGACCGCGCACTGGGGCATCGAAGATCCGGCGGCGGTGGGCGGCACGGATATCGAGAAGGAGCGCGCTTTCAGCCAAGCCGCCCTATTCATGAAGAATCGCATCATGGCGTTCGTGAACTTGCCGCAAGAAACCATTGACCGGCTGGCCCTTGGAAGCAGACTGCGCGAGATCGGCAATCTCGAAGGTACAACGTCCGCCAAGGCGAAGGCTGATTGATGCTGCAGTTCGATCTGTCCCGCCGCCTCGCCGCCGAAACGCTGGGAACGGCCCTGCTCGTTGCGGCCGTTGTCGGCTCGGGAATAATGGCCGATGCACTGACAGCCGACGACGCGTTGGCACTGCTGGCGAACACGATTGCAACCGGCGCCGCGCTCGTGGTTCTGATCACGCTGCTCGGCCCGATCTCGGGTGCGCACTTCAATCCCGCCGTTTCGCTTGTCTTCGTTATCTCGGGTGATCTGCGCCGGGGTGAACTTGCGGCTTACATCGCGGCGCAAATCGCTGGAGGAATCCTTGGCGTGATCGCGGCGCATGTGATGTTCGGTTTGCCGCTGATCGAAACTTCAGAAATGATCAGAACCGGCGGCGCGCAGTGGTTTTCGGAAGCCATTGCTGCATTCGGCCTTGTTTTCACAATTCTGGCTGGCATCCGATTTGCGAAATCATCGATCCCCTGGCTCGTTGGGCTCTACATCGCCGCGGCCTACTGGTTCACCGCGTCGACCTCTTCGCCAATCCCGCGGTTGCCATCGCGCGATCGCTCACAAACACGTTCTCGGGCATCCGGCCGATCGACCTTCCCGGATTTATCATGGCCGAAATTGCGGGCGCGCTCATCGCGCTCGCTCTTTGCCGGTGGCTATTGGGCGCGGCGATGGCCAGCGAAAAGCGCTGACTGCTGACATCTCCTTGCAGGACCCAGCTTGCGGATGGACGCTGGGCGTGTGAGGAAGCGGCATTGTCGAGGTCACGCCGTTGGAGCCGTTCAAGAACTTCTTTTCGCCCGAGCTAGTGCGGGGCGTCGCTATGCATCTCCAGCGCCATATGCGCGGGTTTGACGGCGACGGTTTCGCCGCGTCGATCATTTCATTGTTTCCGGATCTCGAACTGAAACAGCGGGCCCAGCTCATTGCGGATCGGCTGCACGATGTGCTTCCGAGCGAACCCGGCAAACGGGCGGCAGCCATTTCCTCGGTTCTGCATCCGGACGAATTGAACCACGCCGACAAGCCCGTCGACGATCAAGGCGTATGCGGCTGGGCCGTCCTGCCCTTCACCATGGTGGTGGGCCAGCATGGCGTTTCTGACTTCGACCGCTCGCTCGATCTCATGCGCGAGATGACCAAGAGGTTTTCTTCGGAGTTCGGTATCCGCTATTTTCTTCTCGCCGATCAATCGCGCGCGCTGAGAATCATATCGAAGTGGACCACCGATCCGAACCGCCATGTGCGAAGGCTCGTCTCGGAGGGAACCCGCCCACGCCTGCCTTGGGCCATGCAACTGCCGTCCTTGATGCGCGATCCGTCCCCCGCGCTTCCGCTGCTCGAAGCGCTGCGCGACGACCCCGAGCCGTATGTCCGGCGGTCGGTGGCCAATCATCTGAATGACATTTCCAAGGATCATCCGGACCTGCTGACGAGCATCGCGAAAAATTGGCACCGCAACGCCAATGCCGAGCGCAAGGCTCTGCTCCGCCATGCCTGCCGCAGCCTGATCAAGCGCGGAAATCCGGGAGCGCTTGCGGTTTTCGGTCAGACCGAACCGAAACTCGTACTGGGCAGGCTCAAGCTCTCGGCGAGGGCGTTCGCGATGGGAGATACGCTTGAGTTTTCCATGTCCCTTCGGTCGGCCGCGGCGAAGACCCAGAAGCTCACCATCGACTACGTGCTGCATCTCCTGAAGGCGAATGGCAGAACCGCGCCAAGAGTGTTCAAGGGCGGGAATATCGAACTGAAAGCCGGCGAGTCGAAGTTGTTCCGCCGTAGCCACGCATTCCGCGAAGTGACCACGCGCCGTCACTACGGAGGCGAACACGCACTGTCGCTCCGCATCAATGGCGTCGACACGCCGCCCGTCAGTTTTTGGTTGAAGGTTCCCGCTTCAGCCAAGTGACATCGGGATAGGAGATCGGCTCCTTGGCGCTGAAGAAATAGCGCCGGAATACTTCGCCGTAGCCGTTCATCGCGTAGCCATGATTGGCTTCGAGCAGCCTGGCCTTTTCGGCGCGATAGTAAGCGGGCAGCTTGTACCAGGCGAGGTTTGGCCACGTGTGATGCGCGACGTGCAGATTGTTGTTGAGATAGAGCAGCGACCAGAACGGAGACGCCTCCACGGCGACGGTGCGCTCGGGGACCCCGGGCGCGGCGCGATGCTCGCAGTACGAGCGAACCAGCGCTAGCGATATGCCGGGATACGCGATGAGAAAGTAGTATTTCCAGAACGGCATGCCGGCGATGCCCACGACATAAAGGATCGTGATCGCGGCTGATGGAATGAACAGCAACCAGCCTTGTAATACGTGGCGGTCGCCGCGCGCGATCTCGGCGAATTCGCCCCGCCAGAACCGCGCCATGCTGATGGCCGGTCCAAGGATCATGCGGCCAGCAAGTGTGTGATTGAGCTCGAAGAGAATTTTTTTCGGTCCGGTAATCGCCGCCCAATCCTCCGGCAGCAGATAGTAAGACTCCGGATCGAAGCGAGGGTCGGTGAGATTGTCGTCGTTGTGATGGGTGAGATGCGTGTCGCGGTAGCGGCGGAACGGCAGCCAGAGATGCGGCGAAGGAAACACCAGCGCCTCGTTGAGAAGCCGGTTTCCGGTGGGATGCCCGTGCAGCACTTCATGCTGCAGAGAACTTTGAAGGGCCGTGAAATAGGCCCCAATGGGAAGGATGATCCACCACGGCAGGCTGGCATGAAACCACACGAGAATGGCCAGGGCCGCGTAAACCAACACAATCAAGCCAATCGTCGGCCACTCGGTGCTGCGCTTTCGCGCAGCACCACCCCCGGTGTCCGTGATGTTGGTTGTGGCCGTCATCAACGACTCACATCTACCCCGGAAAGACTTTACCGTCTGTTGACAGTATGCTGCACATTCACCTAAAGTGTTTACAATTGTCAACAATCGAGGAAGATTTGGAGAAACGCCAAACTGTCACTGCGTTCCGCCACCGCTTGCTCGAACTGGTGGACAGAAGCGGACTCACCCAGTCGCAGTTCGCGGCCCGTGCCGGACTCGACCGCTCAACACTGTCTCAACTCCTGTCCGGCAAGAACTTCCGGCTTCCGCGCGCCGAAACCATCTTGGAGATCGCGCGCCGCCATAAGGCATCGATCGATTGGCTGCTCGGCCTTTCCGAGGAAGGCGCCGCCACGCCCGACATCGTTCCGCAGCCGGCGATCGAACTAGATGCCGACGATCCCGCCAACGAGCAGTTGCGCCGTTGGCTTGAGGAAGCCAGGGGCGGCAAGATCCGCTACGTGCCGTCGACAATCCCCGACCAGATCAAGACCGAAGCCGTCATCGCCTTCGAAAACGCCAAGCTGCCGCTCGCCGCGGCCACGGCAATGGCGGAATCGGCCCGGGAGCGCATTGCCCACGCGCGCGATGGCGGCAGCGAGATTGAAGTCTGCACGCCGGTGCAGCGGATCGAAGGCTTCGCGCGTGGCGAAGGCACATGGCGGCACTTGCCCATTCGCGAGCGCCGCCGCCAGCTCGATCACATGGCGGCGCTTGTGGAGGATTACTATCCAGCCTATCGCTGGTTTCTCTTCGACGGCCGCGAACGCTTCGCGGCACCCTACACCATCTTCGGGGCGCGCCGCGCCGCGATCTATATCGGCTCGCTCTACTTCGTCATCACCGCGGGCGATCATGTGAAACAGTTGATCCAGCACT
>JAAURV010000015.1 GCA_012032065.1 Hyphomicrobiales bacterium | reverse complement strand
ATGGCGGGCCCATCGAGTTACGCGGCCATGATCTGGAATATCGATCAGGCCACGAGCCTCTCGCTCTGCGCCCGTTACCGCGCCGAGAATGCCGTGTGCGATGTGATGACGCCTCAGTCCTTCCAGCGCATCGCAGCACTCGCGCCCGAGCCGCCAGCGCCTGTCGTCAAAGCATCGGCGCAGGGCTCCGATGCCGGCAAGGCCAAGAAGAAAAAGGGGCGCCGTGTCCGCAAGAGATACTGACATCCGGAACAGCGGATGATCCACCGCGCAGCGCCGGGCATCGTCTGCGCTTTGATCTCGGCGGTATTTTATGGCGCGATCCCGAACTTCTCGCGCGCGGCCTACGAAAACGGCGTGCCCCCCGTCGAAAGCACGTTCTTCCGCACATCCTTGATCGCGGTCGCCTTCGCGATCATCGCCATTCTGCAATCCCAAAGCTTCCGCGTGCCCCGCGGCGCATGGTCAAGTCTCGCCGTGCAGTCCTTGGCCACCTTGGTGATCTCGGTCGGCTATCTCGCATCCGTGCAGTTCATTCCCGTCGGACTCGCGGTGATCGTCTTCTTCACATTCCCGGTGCTGATCCTCTTGGCCGCGCCCTTCGCGGAAGGCCACGCGCCCGAGTGGACGCGAATTGCGGTAGCACTCATCGCATTCACCGGTCTCGCAATCGCCATCGGCCCGAACTTCGACACGCTCGATTGGCGCGGCCTCGCCTTGGCGGGAGCAGCCTCCATCTGCGGCGTACTGCAATTCTTCTCCGGCCGCACGATATCGCGCTACCTCGCCCCCACGGTTTTCGGAACTTTGGCGCATGTGATCATCTGGCCGGCAACGCTCGCCGTTGCGATTTATGTGGGTGGCGGCAAATTGGCTTTCGTTCCGGGCGGTGGTGCGAGCAGCACGGGCATCGCCTTCATGATGGCGCTTGGCGCCGTCTACATCGCCGCCTATCTCACTCACATGCTCTCGCTCAGATTTGCGCCGGCCTCCACTGTCGCCCCGTTCTTCAATCTCGAACCCGTTGTGACGACGGTGATCGCGGCCACTTTGCTGGGCGAACGGCTCGCCCTCAACCAATATGCCGGTGGCGCGCTGGTTCTTGCCGCTCTCGTGCTTTCGGGCTGGATCGGAATGCGGAAAGCTCAGGCCCGATGACCAACATGCCTATACCCGTCGCAGTTCTCACCGGCTTTCTCGGCGCCGGCAAGACCACGCTGCTTAACTTCCTGCTGAAGGATCCGCTGCTCTCGAACGCTGCCGTCATCATCAACGAGTTCGGAGAAACCGGCATCGATCACCTTCTGGTCGAACGCTCGGACGAGAACGTTGTCGAACTCTCCTCCGGTTGCCTGTGCTGCACCATCCGCGGCGATCTGATCGACACGATCTACGATTTGTTGGCGCGGCGCGATGCCGGTACGCTCAAGTCTTTCGACCGCATCGTCATCGAAACCACGGGCCTTGCCGATCCTGCCCCCGTTCTTCACGCGGTGATGAGCGAACCTGTTCTTCTGGCGCGCTGCCGTCTCGAAGGCATCATTACCGTGGTCGATGCGGTGAATGGTCCAGCCACGCTCGATGCCCACGCCGAAGCCGTAAAACAAGTCGCAGTCGCCGATCGAATCGTCCTCGCCAAGGTCGATCTGCTCTCGGGCCGTGAAGGCGAGGATCAGCTCTTTTCGATTATCGCCAGACTCCGCAAGCTCAATCCCGGCGCGCGCCTGCTGACGACCCACCGCAACGAAGCCAATGCCGGGCGGCTCTTCACCATGGGCCTGTTCGATCCCACGAAAAAAACGCCTGACGTGCGAGCCTGGCTCGCGGCGGAAGCGCACAACAAACATCGGCATCACCATCACGATGTCTCGCGCCACGACGATCACATCCGCTCCTTCAGCTTTGCCGACGATCGCGCCATCAGCCCGCAAGGCCTCGAGCTCTTTCTTGAGCTGCTGCGGTCCTATCACGGCGCCAACATGCTGCGCATGAAAGCAGTCGTGAAAGTCTCGGACGATCCCGAAAGGCCAGTGGTCCTCCATGGCGTGCAGCACGTTTTCCACCCGCCGTCGCGGCTTGCCGCCTGGCCCGACGAAGACCGGCGTTCGCGTCTCGTGTTCATCGTGAAGGATATCGAGAAGCAGGCCATCGAAGGCCTGTTCCGGGCCTTCACCGATCAGATCACCGGCGGCGCCGCGGCCTTCACCGATACGACTCTGTCCTTGCGGAGATCGACATGACGCTCAAAGTCTATGGCCTCACCAAATGCTCCACCTGCCAGAAGGCCATGGAATGGTTCGACGGCAAGAAGCTCGCCTACAAATTCACCGACTACAAAGTCACGCCACTGACCAAGGACCAGGTGTCGGGTTGGTCCAAAGCCTTGGGCGGCTGGGAGAGCATGATCAACAAAGCCGGCTACACCTGGCGCGGCCTTCCGGCCTCCGAAACCAAGGACCTCACCGAAGCCAAAGCCGTGTTGCTGGCACTCAAGAACCCCTCCCTCATCCGCCGCCCCCTCATCGAACACAAGAACGGGACTGTCACGGTTGGCTTCTCGAAGAAAGTTCGGGATTTTCTGAGCTAGGACCAAAACTGTCATCCCGAGCAAGCGGAGCGTGCCGGCTTCCTGGGTCGCGGCCATAGCGGTCTAGCCCGGAGCCGTGTTGTTGAGGAGCCGCGTTTAAGCCACCGCCGGCCGCAACACTCCCGCCCCACTCCGCTCATCCACAACCGTTCCGCTTCCTACATCGCCTGCGGTGCGCGGCCGGCGGGTGTGCGGAGTTCGGAAGATCGCAAAGCCTGTCCACGTTTCCGGAATCGCAGACAAGACTTGAGTAGGTGGTCCGGAGGCTTCCGGAGGGGCGAGAGAAGTTGTGCGAGCTTCCCAAAGCCTTATTCACAATGTCAAACAGCAGGGATCTAAACGATCCTGGAAATTGTCTATAGTCCTATTATAGGAACGAATCAAAGAAATTGAAACCCGCCGCCATGCGAGTATCAGCATAATAGAATCAATGATTTAGGCTGGTGCCCCTGGAGGGACTCGAACCCCCACGCCCTTGCGAGCAACAGATTTTGAGTCTGCCGCGTCTACCATTCCGCCACAGAGGCAATGGGGGGCGGAAATAGGGGGCGGCGCTTGCGGCGTCAACCCGAAACGGGCTTAACCGTTCCCCATGATTCGGATTACCGACCAGATCGAGATTGACGAGCGCGATCTTGCCTGGGCTTTCGTGCGCGCCGCGGGGCCGGGCGGGCAGAACGTCAACAAGGTGGCGACCGCGGCAGAGTTGCGCTTCGATGCGATGAACGCGCTTTTGCCGGAAGACATGAAACAGCGGCTTCGGATTCTTGCCGGGCGCCAGATGACTCAGGACGGCGTCCTCGTCATCACCTCGCGGGAACACCGCTCGCAGGAGCGGAACCGCGACACGGCATTGGCGAAACTCGTCGCCCTGCTCCGCCGCGCCGCCGTGCGCCCGAAGCGCCGCATCGCCACGCGTCCGACAAAAGGCTCGAAGGAGCGCCGCCTGCAATCCAAGGCCAAGCGCTCCGGCACCAAGAAGCTGCGCAGCGGCAAGCCGTCCTTCGACTAGCGCATAACGCGCTCAAGTGGAATCACTTGAGCGTTCAGTTATGCGCCAGATTCAAATTGCTAGAGCAACTTACCGGCGGTCGAATGACCGCCGGTTGCTCTAGACCGAATCGAGCGCTCCCCTCATAAGCCAACCATGCTTCGCGCCCTCTACGACTGGACCCTCTCGCTCGCCGCCCGCAAGACCGCGGAAGTCTGGCTCGCCGTCATCGCTTTCATCGAAAGCTCGGTGTTCCTCGTGCCGGCCGATGTTCTCTATCTGCCGATGGCGCTGGCTAGGCCGGACCGCGCCTATCGTTATGCCATCGTGGCAACCGTGGCATCCGTGCTGGGCGGCATCGCGGGATATTTCCTCGGCTATCTCGCCTTCGATGCCATCGCCAAACCGGTTTTGGAGTTCTACGGCAAGCTCGATAGCTTTGAGCAGTTGAAGCAATGCACCGGCGAAGACACGCTGATGCTGCTGCTCGTCACATCCGGCCTCTCGCACTTGCCGCCGATCAAAGTGGTGACGATTCTCGCCGGCGTCGCGCAAGTGAGCTTTGCCTTCTTCGTCATCTCCTGCATCGTCGCGCGCGCGCGCGCTTCTTGGCGTTGGCCTGGGCGCTCAGGCGTTATGGCGAGCCGATCCGCGAGTTCATCGAGAAGCGGCTGGGCTTGATCGCAGCCGCCGCAGCCGCCATCTTGGTCGCATTGTATCTGGTCGCGAAGTATGCCGGGCCCTCGGGAGCGTTGACGTCATGCTGACACCACGAAATGCCGCGATCGCGGTTATTCTGATTGCGGCGGCTGCCATCATCGGCGCGTGGAATCTCGAGTTTGCGGGATACAGCCCCTGCCCGCTTTGCCTGCAACAGCGTTGGGCTTATTACGCGTTGATCCCATTGGCGGCCATCGCCGCAGGCGTCGCGCCAATCCGCCGGCCGCTTCTCGGATTGATGGTGTTGATCGGCATCGCCAGCATGATCTTCGGCGTCTATCATTCGGGCGTCGAATGGAAATGGTGGCCCGGGCCCGGCACCTGCGGCGGCAGCCTCGATGCGGGAACGCTTCTTCCAAGCCTCGACAACACGCCGGTGATCTCCTGCGAAGACGCGGCGATCCGCATTTTCGGTCTCTCGCTCGCGGGCTGGAATGCGGTGATTTCGCTCGCCATGGCGATGATCGCCGCCATGGGCTTCAAGAACTACGGATCGAGTTCCGTATCCCAGTAGAGATAGTCCTGCCAGCTTTCATGCAGGTAGTTGGGCGGAAACAGCCTGCCATTGGTGTGAAGCTGGCTCACCGTCGGTCGCGCCGGCTTGTGCGAAGGATACATGTGCGCCTCGCGCGGAAGCGCGCCGCCTTTCCTCAGATTGCACGGCGAACACGCGGTCACGACATTGTCCCACGTCGTATGCCCGCCCTTGGAGCGCGGCGTCACGTGATCGAAAGTCAGGTCCTCGGGCGAGCCGCAATACTGGCACATGAAACGGTCGCGCAGGAACACGTTGAACCGCGTGAAGGCCGGCGTGCGCGATGGCTTCACATAGGTCTTGAGCGACACGACGCTCGGCAGGCGGAACTCGAAACTGGGGCTCCGCACCACGCGGTCATATTCGGAAACGATGTTCACCCGGTCGAGGAACACCGCCTTGATCGCATCCTGCCAGCTCCATAGCGACAAGGGATAGTAGCTCAACGGCCGGTAATCGGCGTTGAGGACAAGGGCCGGGCAGGCTTCCGCCGCAATGGGCGCGTGATACACCTTCACCTCGCGGGTGCTGTAAGTTCTCATGCTACTATATATGGTGTGACGGCCCTGTGAAGGGGATCGTCACGGGGCCTGTTTCATGCCCCGGAGGCCCCGGTAATGGCTCCACAGAAGCCGCGCCGCCACCGCCCGCCAGGGCCGCCAGGTTTCCGCGATTTGGAGCAAAGACTTGTGATCGGGCCGCGCTGATAATCCGAGCAGATCGTGTGCCGCCGCCTGAAGTGCCAGGTCACCGGCGGGCCATGAATCGGCCCGTCCCATATTGCTCAGAAGGTAAATATCGGCAGTCCACGGACCAATTCCCGGCAACGCGGTTAACGCGGCGATGGCTTCGGCATCGGAGAGCGCGTGCAGGCGAACGAAATCGATCTCGCCCTTTGCCGCTGCCCGGGCGCAGGCGATGAAACAGCGGGCCTTGGCGCCCGACAACCCAAGCCGCATCAAGGTTGCTTCGCGCCGCCGCGCCAGGCGCTCCGGCTCGAAGGGATGAAGCTCCGCTTCAAGCCGCTTCCAGATCGCCTCCCCCGCTTTCAGCGAGATGAGTTGATCAGTGACAATCCGCAGCAATCCGGCAAGCCCTGCCTGCTCGCGGCGCAACGCTGGCGGTCCATGGAATTCGACCACCCGCGCAAAACGCGGTTCGATCGCCAGCAAACAGGAAAGGCCCTCCTCGATGTCGGCCTCTGTCGCGATGATTTTCATGGCTGCTGTTTGACGTTTACCGGGAGCGAGGGCAAGAGCGGGCGATGACGGTTCCGGTTTTCCGCTTCGCTCCCAGCCCCAACGGCCATCTGCATCTGGGCCACGCCTACTCGGCGCTGCTCAATGAGAAGATGGCGCACGAGGCGAATGGCCATTTCCTGCTCCGCATCGAGGACACCGACCAGAGCCGCTGCAAACCCGAATTCACCCGCCGGATTTTCGACGATCTCGCCTGGCTTGGCCTCACATGGGAAGAACCAGTGCGAATCCAGAGCGAACATTTCGACGATTACGATGCCAATCTCCTGCGGCTGTGGGACATGGGTAAAATCTATCCCTGCTTCTGCTCGCGGAAAGAAGCTACAGCCAGCGCTCTTGTCACCGCCGATCCCGATGGCCAGCTGCATTATGGCGGAACGTGCCGCGCTCTCTCCCGCGCAGAAGCCGCCTCAATAATAACAACCGGCGGGCAACATGGCTGGCGTGTCGACATGAACGCCTGCAACGATCCGGCTGCCGCCATCTGGGGCGATGCCATGATCGCCAAAAGGAACGTCGGCTCCTACTACCACATCGCCGTTGTCACCGACGATCACTTGCAGGGCGTCACGCACATCGTGCGCGGCAGGGATATCGAACCGGCAACGCCGCTTCACACGCTCCTCCAACGGCTCCTCGGTTTTGCTGCTCCACACTATCACCATCACGACCTGATCCTCGATGGCTCGGGACAGAAGCTCTCCAAGAGCCTCAAGAGCAAAGCGCTAATTTCTCTCCGCGCCGAAGGCTTCACTGTTGCCGCAATCCGCAAGCAACTCGGTTTCTAGAAATCGCTGGCGATGCCCTTGTTCTCCCAGTCGCCATAGCGGGTGGGTTCCGGCCCTTTCCGGCCGTTGATCTCCGGGGGGAGGTCCAAGGGCTTCGCCTTCCGCCGCCTCTCCTCGGCTTCCGCGAGCGCGCGTTCGGCGGCGGTGGTTTCCATCTTGCGTTTTTGCTCCTGCATCCCAACATAGTGGCACGAAACATTGGAGCCGCCAAACCCATGAACCTGTTCCGCACCGGCCTTTTGCTTGCCGCGATGACCGGTCTGTTCCTCGCCGTTGGCTACCTCATTGGCGGCCAGGCCGGGATGCTGATGGCGTTCCTCTTCGCCGCGGGCATGAACTTCTTCGCCTACTGGAACTCCGGCAACATGGTGCTGCGTTTGCATGGCGCGCAACCGGCGGACCGGAACTCGCATCCCGAATTCCACGACATGGTGGCGAGGCTTGCGCGCAACGCCGGTCTTCCCATGCCGAAAATCTACATCATGGACAATCCGCAGCCCAACGCCTTTGCGACAGGCCGCAATCCCGAGAACGCCGCGGTCGCCGCCACCACCGGCCTGTTCCGCTTCCTCAACCATGAGGAAATCGAAGGCGTGATGGCCCACGAGCTGGCGCATGTCAAAAACCGCGACACGCTGATCATGACCATGACCGCAACGATTGCCGGCGCGATCTCGATGCTCGCCAATTTCGGCTTCCTCTTCGGCGCCGCGACCGCAACAGCCCGCTTGGGCCTCTGGGCTCAATCCTGCTTTTGATCATGGCGCCGCTCGCCGCGATGATCGTGCAGATGGCGGTGAGCCGCACCCGTGAATATGCCGCCGACCGGGGTGGTGCTGCGATCTCAGGCAAGCCCATGGCGCTCGCTTCGGCCCTGGCCAAGATTTCGAACGCCGCGCACCGCGTCGAAAACCACAGCGCCGAAAACAATCCGGCGACCGCGCATATGTTCATCATCAACCCGCTCTCGGGGCAGCGGATGGACAATCTCTTTTCCACCCACCCCGCCACCGAAAACCGCATCGCTGAACTCCAGAAGATGACTGAAGACTTCGGCCCTGCCGCCGAAGCCCGGCCCGCTGGGCCTTGGGGTTAGAGCCGTTATCCATTCGTTAACCCTGTTCGCCTCAGACTGCGCCCGCGTTTCTTAATTTCACTGACGAGAACGGGCCCGGCTGATGATGGTCGACGGCGGAGTATCGCTGCGTAGTGTGTTTGACGGCTTCGATCTGGTTCGAACCGGCCTGGTGCGCGCGGCAAAACTGGATTTCGGTGGCCCGCGCATAACTGGTGTCAGACTCCCGCTGCAAAGCCTTATGCGCGGTAACGCGGCCAAGGCCATCGAGTATTATCGCGGTGTTTTCTCCTGGACCGGCGTCTCGCCCGAATGCATGCCGGGCGATATCTTTCTTCTCCGCGCTCCCTCGAAGGAGTGGGCCGCCAAACTCCACCGCTTCGATTGGCTGCACGATCTCTCGGCATCGGGCCAGGCGCTTCATCGCACCTTGGCGAGGCGCATGGTTCTCGGCTGGGCGGAAACAGCGCCAACACGCCAGTCGATGATCCCAGGCATTCTCGACCGGCGGATCATCAATCTTCTCTTTCACGCCTCGTATCTGATATCGAACGCCAGCGACGATTTTCGCGCCGCCCTCTTCCGCGCGCTTTCACGCGATGTCGCAAAATTGCGCCGATCCAATCCCCGCAACAGGAACGATCAGTTCAACCGCGCGATTGCCCTCTTCGCCGCGAGCATTTCCTTGCGCGGATGCGAGCCGCTTCGCGAACAGGCATCGGCGGCGCTACGCGAAAGCCTGGCCAACACCATACTCCCCGATGGCGGTCATGTGTCGCGCAATCCTGCCGCGCTCTTGAACGCGGCGCTCGATCTGGTTCCGTTGGTGCGGGCGCTTCAGTCGGCGCACGAACCTGTTTTGGCGAATGCCGCGCAAACCGTCGAACGCATTTATCCCATGCTTCGAATGCTGCGTCATGGCGACGGCGGACTTGCTCATTTCCAGGGTGCTGGTTATCTCAGAAGCGCGGAACTCGAACAGCTCCTGAGCTGCGATACCAGCCTGGGTAAGCCGCTCAATCAGGCGTCCTACTCCGGCTACTGCCGCACCTCGCAGGGGCAATCCGCGCTCATTCTCGATGCCGGGTCCGGACCTGCGTGCGACAGCCCGCTTGCTTTCGAATTCTCGATTGGCGCATTCCGCATCTTCACCAGCTGCGCCACACCCGAGGAAGCACCGGAAGCGTGGCGGCAGGCTGCCTCGCGATTGGCCGCGCACAACACCGCGGAACTTCCGTCTCTGCGGCGCCTGGAGCGCCAGGTTTCGGCGGAGGTCATCCCTTCGCCGCGCGGCGTCTTGATCCGCGGGTCAAATGGTGCGGCCTCGGGGCCTCGCCACAATCGCGATCTGTTTCTTGCATCGAACGGCGAAGACCTTCGCGGTGAAGAGAGCTTTTCGGAAACCGCGAATCGGGAAATTCTGATCCGGTTTCATCTGCACCCGTCGATCCGCGCCTCGCAGGCGAGGAACGGCAACGAAGCCTGGCTGCTCCTGCCCAATCGTTCGGCATGGCGGTTCTTCGTAAAGGGCGGCGAGGTCTCGTTCGAGGAAAGCGTCTATCTGGCCGATCCTTCCGGTCCGAGAAAAACCTCGCAATTGGTGATCCGCGCCGAGGCTCCAGGCGCTACTCCCGTCAAATGGGCGCTGCGGCGGATCGACAAGCAGCCGCGCCACAACGCGGCGGATAACGAGCGCCCGGAACTTCCATTTTGACTGCCGCATGCTAAAGGCTGCGGGCTTTCTTGAAGCCCGGAGCCTCGATGTCACAACCCGTTACCCGCGCGCTGATTTCCGTTTCCGACAAGACGGGCCTGCTCGATCTTGCCCGCGGACTAGCGAAGCTCGGCATCGAAATCATCTCGACCGGCGGCACGGCGCGCGCGCTTAAGGAAGCTGGCATAGGGACCCTCGATGTTTCGGATGTGACCGGATTCCCCGAGATCATGGATGGCCGGGTGAAGACGTTGCATCCGAAAGTCCATGGCGCGCTGTTGGCGGTGCGCGGAAACGCTGAACACCAAGCCGCGCGCAAAGCACATGACATCGGCGAGATCGGTCTGCTCGTCGTCAATCTCTATCCCTTCGAGGAGACCGTTGCAAAAGGCGCCAGCTGGGACGAGACCATCGAGAACATCGATATTGGCGGGCCTGCGATGATCCGTGCGGCATCGAAGAACCACAATTCGGTGACGGTTGTTGTCGATCCGCAAGACTATGCCGCGGTCTTGCGCGAACTTGAGTCCGGCAAGAGCGAGACCAGCCGCGAACTCCGCCGCAAGCTTGCGGCCAAAGCCTTTGCCCGAACCGCCGCCTACGATGCCGCCATCAGCCAATGGTTGGCGCGCCAATTGAAACTTGAAGCGCCGGACTATTTCGCCACCGGCGGAAAGTTGATCCAGACGCTGCGCTACGGCGAGAACCCGCATCAGACGGCGGCGCTCTATTCCGCGCCCGAAGCCCGCGCCGGGATAACGTCGGCGAAACTCCTGCAAGGCAAGGAACTCTCCTACAACAACATCAACGACACCGATGCCGCGCTCGAATGTCTGGCAGAGTTTCGCGATGGCCCGGCCTGCGTCATCGTCAAGCACGCCAACCCGTGCGGTGTTGCGACCAGCGCGACGCTGCTCGACGCCTACAAAAACGCCTTCGCCTGCGACACGGTCAGCGCCTTCGGCGGCATCGTCGCGTTGAATGGGATCCTCGACGAAGCAACCGCCAAGGAAATTACCGGCATCTTCACCGAGGTTATCGCCGTTCCCGATGTGACACCCGAGGCCGCGGCGATCGTCGCCGCGAAGAAGAACCTGCGCTTGCTTGTGACACCGCTCGCCGACCCGCGAGGCAAAGGCATCACCGTCAGGACCGTTGCCGGTGGGCTGCTTGTTCAATCGCGCGACGACGCGGTTGTTGATGACATGGAACTGAAGACTGTCACCAAGCGCCAGCCCACTCCCGCGGAGCTTGCCGATCTCCGCTTCGCCTTCCGTGTGGCCAAGCACGTGAAGTCAAACGCCATCGTCTACGCCAGGGATGGCGCGACGGTCGGCATTGGCGCGGGGCAGATGTCGCGAGTCGATTCCTCGCGCATCGCGGCGTCGAAGGGCGGCGATGCCATCAAGGGCTCGGTCGTCGCCTCGGACGCCTTCTTCCCCTTTCCCGACGGCCTGCTTGCAGCCGCTTCGGCTGGGGCCACGGCGGTGATCCAGCCCGGCGGATCGCTCAAGGACGCCGATGTCATAAAGGCGGCAGACGCGGCGGGGCTTGCCATGATATTCACTGGAATCCGGCATTTCCGTCACTAGATAGAAGACCGCAAACGGAGGACATCCATGCTCGTGACCACCACCAACACTGTTGAAGGCCGCCGTATCGCCGAATACAAAGGCCTCGTCGCCGGCGAAGCCATTCTCGGCGCCAACCTGTTCCGCGATCTCTTCGCCTCGATCCGCGACATCGTCGGCGGCAGGTCCGGGTCCTACGAGAAGGTTCTGAACGATGCGCGCCAGACCGCCATATCGGAACTGACGGACAAGGCAGCGGCGCTTGGCGCAAATGCCGTGATCGGCGTCGACATCGACTACGAAACGGTGGGCAGCAACGGCAGCATGCTGATGGTCACGGCGGCGGGAACAGCGGTGCGCCTCGAATAGTCAGAGGTTCTCGAGCTGCGGCACGTAGTTGGGCTTCGATGGATCGACCAGCGGACTTGACGGCAGTTGATCCTGATCGACGTCCGAGGTGTATTGCGTTTCGTCCCGGTCCAGTTCTTTGCCATCCTTGCCGACCAGCAGCAAAGTCACCTTCAGCGGCACGCCCTTCTTGATGCCAGAGAGGTAACTGCTCTCGAGCTTGTAGTTAAGCTTTCCTGCCATCGCGGGCCGCTCCACCCGCTCGCGCTCGGTCTTGCCCGGAATGTCGAACAAGGCCGTCACTGTCGCGCCCTCCGGCAGCGGCGACACTTGTTTGCCCACCACCACCATTGTCGCCTGCGAATAGCGGTAGTTGAAGGTGAGTCCGCCGCCCGCGATCTTCAAATAGTCCTTGGGGCCATCCTCGCCGCACGCGGCAAGACCCAGGGCCAGCACTACGATTGCTCTCTTGACCATCGGTCCTTCTCTCCCAACAGGCCCTCCGGCTTCAGAATGAGGCAAACGATGATGACGGTAAAGACCGCCACCTCGCGATACTGGCCCGGGAAAAACGCGGACCACAGGACTTCGACCACTGCCAGAATCAATGCACCGAGGCACGCTCCGCGCAATGTTCCGAACCCGCCGATGACCGAGGCGAACATGGCCTTGAAGCCCACCGCCAGTCCGATCGAGAAGCTTGCGCCGCCATAGGAGATGGAGGACACCCAGCCAGTGAGCCCCGCAAGCGCGCCAGCGAGACCGAATGTCAGTGCGGCGACATGGTTCACATCCACGCCGCACAGACTCGACAACGACCGAGATTGTGCTGAGGCGCGCCACTGCCGGCCCAGTTGTGTCCGCGTTACCAGCAGGAGCACGCACGCAACGAACAGGATCGAAACGCCCGCCGCAATCCACGTCATTGTGGACAAGCGCAAAGGATAGGAGCCCTGCAATTCGAAGATGAACCGCCCCTGGAACGGCGGCGGAATCCAGATGTTGCGGCTTGAACTTTGCAACCGCATCGTCTCTTGAAGCACGATCGCAAGCCCGACCGAGGCAATCATGAACGCCATCGGATGTGCAAGCAGAGCCTTGCCCAGAACCAGCCGCGACACCGCAACCCCCATCGTCGCTCCGCAGGCCAATGCCGCCCCGAGCGACAGCAACACCGCCGGGCCATCGCTGAAGCCGCGCAGGAAAGCGTCGAGGCAAACATAGATGGCGGCAAAGCTTCCGAACATGGCGAGATCGCCAAGCGACAAAAACACCCGCCGGGTGATGCCCTGGATCAGCGCAAAGGCGAGCGCCAGCGGCAGATAGAAGCTCGCAAGCTGAACGACGTTAAGCGCTTGCTGCAGCCAATAGCCGGCCGCGTGACCCATGCACCGACTCTCCCCGGGAGGGGACGATGCTGTGGCGGCGCTTGATTGTCAAAGAAGAGATGAGGAGGCGGCAGAGGGGGCATTGGAGCCGCCTCCTCAATGGAACTGCAATCCGAACCTTGGTTGGGGAAAAACAAACCGCCGCCGTTCAACCCAACTGGGGCCGATCATGCCGCCGTTCTGAATTCCCTCCAAACCAAGTCTGCGAGTGCCGGATTGCAGCTTGGACGCGTCCAAGGGACAGACCCTTCGGACCACGTACAGGTTGCATGAGTTTGGGTTTGGATTCTGTGACGCAGATCACAGTTTTCCGGCAGCGTCGATCACGGTCTTGTGATCGCATACCAAACCTTGCGGATGCCCGGGCTCGCTCTGAGCGGCTGTTCGGGGCGGTAGATGAGCTGCTGCAGAATGGCGACAGCCGCCACGCCGCTGCCCAGAATGGCGAGGGCCGCGAGACTCCCATCCTCGAACTGCCCGCGCGAGGCATGGCCATAGAGCGACGTGGCGAGAGTCTCGATCCCGATGGGCCGGAGCAACAGCGTGATCGGCAGTTCCTTCACGATGTCGACGAGCAGGAGTAGCCAGGCCGCGGCCAGCGTCGCGGTGATCTGGGGAAGCAGAACCCAGCGGTTGATCGAGGGAGGCCCCTGGCCAAGGGTGAGCGCCACCTGATCCTGGCTGCGGTTGATCTGATGGAACCGGGCACTCACCGGACCAAAGCCCACCGCAAAGAAGCGCGCCGCGTAGGCAAAGATCAGAACAAGCGCGGTTCCGCTCAAAACGAGGCCGGTAGAGTAACCCGTGACGGAGCGGCTGATTCTATCGAGCAGATTGTCGAATGTCGTGTACGCAAACAGCGCGCCGAGCGCCAGCACCACGCCGGGAATGGCATACCCCATCCCGCAAAGGTTCAAGAGCCGCGCCATGAAACTACGGTGGTGCCAACGCTGGTAATAGCCCGCGCCAGTGGCCAGCACGGCAATGAACGCCGCCGCCGCCACGGCGAGCGCCAGTGTTGTTGCGAGCGGATAGAGAAAATCCTCGAGCAGCCGGACGGTCGAAAGCGTGCCTGCCGCCGTCCAAGCCAGGAATACCGCCGGTACGAAAAAGGCGAGCGCGAGAATGCCCCAAACGAACAGCGCCGCTGCCGCTGCCTTCGTGCCGTTGAGCGCAATTCGCCGCGATGGCGTGACGCGGTTCGACTTCTGTGAAAACGCGGCGCGCCGGCGCGCCACATGCTCGATGAAGGCGAGCGTTGCGACCGCGGCAACAAGCAGCAATGCAATCTGCGCTGCTGCTGGAAGCGATCCGCGCGTAACCCATGTCGAATAAACCGAGTAAGCGATTGTGCGGACGCCGAGATACTCGCTGGCGCCGAAATCGGCGAGCGCTTCCATCAATGCGAGGCTGATCCCCGCCGCGAAGGCAGGCCTCGCGGCCGGAAGCTGCACGCGGCGGAAGGCTTGCCAAGGCGTACAGCCAAGGGTCCGCGCCACTTCGCCAAGCCCGCTATGTTGACCGGCGAAAGCGAGCCGGAGCGTCACGTAGACGTAGGGATAAAGGACAAGACTGAAGATCGCGATGGCGCCCGCGAGCGAACGGATTTCGGGCAGCCGCACAACATCGCGCAGAGCTTGCTGCACCGGCCCCGCGGAGTCGAGCAATTCCACATAAACGAAAGCGTGGAGATAAATCGGAAAGGCGAGCGGCAGCAGCGCGAGCGCCGACACGTAACGCCGGCCCGGAAATTCCGTGAAGCTGACGAGCGAAGCGAGCGCGGTTCCGATCGCGCCCGCGACGATCACCACGCCTGCCGCGAGAAGCAGCGTGTCGCGCAGCGCATAGGGCAATACAAAACGCAGAAGGTGCGGCCAAAGTTCCGCGTCTCCGCGGAGCGCCACGGTGAGGAGAGACAGCATCGGCACAATGCAGAGCACGCAGGCAAGGCCCGAGAGCGGTGTGATTGCCGATAGTCCGCCTCTCTTCGTGACGCTCACACGCGGAACCTCAGGTGCCCGGGCCTTCGTCGAAGGCAACTCTGTCGACGATTTCGGCGGCTTTCTTCTTGTTCTCCGCGATTTCCGCCATCGGCATGACATCGGGCTTGAGTTCGCCGAAGCCCGCGACTACTGGCGCGGTCTCAATGCCGGCGCGCACCGGATACTCGTAGTTGGCGGTGGCGTAGAGCTGCTGAGCCTTGTCGCCCGCGAGCCATTCGAGCAGCTTGACCGCGTTGTCCTTGTTGGGAGCGTGCTTGGCGATGACGGCGCCCGAGACATTCACATGCGTGCCGCCATCCTTGAAAGTGGGGAGGATCACGTTGATCGCGCCGGCCCAGCCCTTCTGCTCGTCGTTGCCGTTGCTCATGAGCCCCACGTAATAAGTGTTGCCAAGGCCGATGTCGCATACGCCGGCAGCGATGTCCTTTGCCACGTCCCGATCGCCGCCCGATGGCTTCTGCGCCAGATTGTTTTTGATGCCTATAATCCAGGTTTCGGTTTCGGCCTCGCCATGCTTGCCGAGATAAGCGGCGAACAGCGCGTTGTTGTAGATGTGCTGGCCGGAGCGGATGCAGATTTTGCCTTTCCATTTCGGATCGGCGAGATCCTCGTATGTGATTGCCGTGTCCTTTACGCGCTCCTTCGAGGCATAGACCACGCGCGCGCGCATGGTGAGCGCGAACCAGTTGCCTCCGGGATCGCGGAGTTGCTCCGGAATGGCCTGCTTGAGGATGTCCGATGCAACGGGTTGTGCGATGCCGATGTCCGCGGCTTCCCGCAGGCGCGCGATGTCGGTGGTGAGCAGCATGTCGGCGGGCGAGTTTTGGCCTTCAGCGAGGATCTTCTGCTCGAGCCCATCCTTGGCGAAGATCACATTGACCTTGATGCCCGACTCTTCCGTGAACTCCGCGAAGATGGGTTCGATCAGCGCAGGCTCGCGATAGGTGTAGACATTCACTTGGCCGTCGGCGGCAAGCGCCGGCGCGGCGGCTGTCATTGCAATCAAGGCCGCAGCGGCCGGTATCGTCATTCTCATACTACTTCCCTCTCCATATCCGACTAATTTAGTCAGATACAATGGTGCGATGCAGCGAGTCAAGACGAAACTGAAATTCTCCAGTAAATTCAATAGACTAGAATCGTTCTAAAATCACGTGCCGGATTTGTAGGCACCTACCCCCTCGCCCAGGAACTGGTTGTTGGCCTCGCGGATTTTCGCCGCCGCATCGTCGTAGAGGAATGGCAGGAAGGCGAAGCGCCGGCCGCGCGTCACCGTCGAGACCGCATGCAGGAGCGAGCAGGAGAACACCACGGCTCCGCCCGCGGGGGCCTTGAAGCGGCGCGGCCCGTATTCGGGAAAGCTCACTTCGCCGCCATCGAAATCCTCGTTGAGATTGACCGACACCGCGAAGCGCCGGTGTGCCGTGCCTTTCGTCGTGTTGTCGCGATGCGCGCGGAAATGCGCCTCGTCCTCGGCGGCGTAGCAGCACACGATATAGCGCTCCATACGCGTCACGGTGAATTGATGCACTTTCAGGATTTCCGGGCCCACACGCTTTTTGAAGCGCGCCTGGGTTTCCTTGATCACCTCGACGTCGTCGATCTCGTAGTCCTTGCGGCGCTTGTGGGCGTGGTCCTTCACTTCCACGGTCTTGCCGTTCACCTCGCGCATGAAGCCTGATTCCGCGCCGCCATGTTTTTCGTAAAGCCCGATCAACTTCTTGCAGAATTCCGGCTCGAACACATTGGGCAGCACCAGGATGGGCGCCTGCAGGTCCATGCCGGCGTAGCGCGCGGGCGGCGGAAGGCTGTTGACGAAAGACAGGGCCTCCTGAATGTCGGCGCGGTCCGGGCTGAAGGGAATGATCTTCAGTACACGCAGTGTCGGGTCGGTGATCACCCAGATGCGCCTGACCGCGACCTGCCCGCCTTCCGCATCTTTGGGCAGCGCGCCGTAGAGCTTGCCGATGGCGCCGTCGTAATCGAGGAAGAAGCGGTAACCAGGATAGCTGTCGGCGATCCGCTGTTGCGCTTCGTCCTGCGGATCGGTGCTGACGCCGAAGAAGCAGGCCTTCTGGTCGTCGAAGAGATCGGGCCTGGTTTTCGCGCCGGCGATCGCGGCCTGCCCGTGCGGATCGGCGGCGGAGGCGAAGAAACACAACACCACGTAACGCCCGCCCAGCGTGTCGAAATTGAAGCGCGGGTTCGAGAACGCGCGTTGCGCGAACCAGGGCGCGGGATCGCCCGCGGTAATATTGGCATAAGCCGGCATGTGTCGCCTCATGTCGTTTCGGTGGATTTTACGAGGGAGCCGGGCAGCCTGCAAGGTGGTCAAAACTACACGTAAGCAATCGTCCGCCCCATTGCAGCGATGAAGAGCCATGAGCCCAGGGAAACACCTGCCGTGAGCCGCGCCGTCGCCTCTCCACGCTGTTTCATGGCCCATGAATTGAGCGCAACATTCAGCAGTGCCAGCACGATCGCCATGACCTTGACTTGAAATGCAATGTTGCCGGAAATCGCCGTCGCCTCGGCGGTGAATAGAATGAAACCCGTGGCGGCGATAGCAAGAAAGGCGATCAGCGCCAGCGGTCGCAATCGCGCAATCACCTCGCGCGCTGGCGTTCCGTCAATGACACGCAGCAGCCGCAAATCCATCGTCGCCACAAGGCCGAAGAAGCTCAGCACTGCCAGCACGTGGATGACGTTGGCGGCGGGATAAAGGAACGTCGAGTTGCGCACATGGCCGCCAAAGGCCGAATGTTCGAGCGCAAACCAGAGGCCGTCCATGTCCGATCAGCGCAGTTGAATGCGCTTGCCGCCGATCTCGATCCACTCCGCCCGCATCTCTTTCGTCCCGTCGCGCTTGGGAAACCCGTAGAGCGTCGCTTCCTTGCCCTGCACTACGAACTCGGCATTGGCGCCCCGCGCGGTCATCCGCGAGAGCGGCGCGAGAGTGACGTGCCACATCTCGCCTTGATGCGTCAGCATCACATCGCCATGCGGATTGCCAAGCGTCACCTGCTCGATCACGGCAGTGACCGTCATGGGTTTGGTGGCATCGTAAGAACCCCAGCCATGATGGGCGAGGGCGGGGATGGCGAACGCGGCAGATGCCACAGCTGCGAAGATCGTCCGGTGCATGAAAACCTCCGTCATGTTGTTGGATGAAGTCACACCACGATTGTGTCATTGCGGCGGCTGGCTGCCTAGCCTGTCACCCGCCAGATCACGTCACCCACGTCGTCGGCCACGAGAATGCCGCCGCCAGGCGCCAGCGTCACGCCAACAGGGCGGCCGTAAGAGTATTTTTCGTCTGGCGAGAGGAAGCCCCAGAGAATGTCGCGCGGCGGCCCGGAAGGTTTGCCGTTCGCGAAGGGCACGAAAATCACCCGGTAACCCGAAAGCGTGCTGCGATTCCACGAACCATGCTGGCCAATGGCCATGCCTTCCTGAAAACCGGGAAGCGTGCCGGCCGGAAGCCAGCAGAGTCCAAGCGATGCCGTGTGTCCGCCAAGCGCGTAGTCCGGCTGAATGGCGCGGGCCACCATGGCGGCATCCTGCGGTACGCGCGCGTCCACGGTTTGCCCCCAGTAACAATAGGGCCAGCCATAGAAGCCGCCGTCCTTGACGCTGGTGAGATAGTCGGGCGGCGTCTCGTCACCGATGCCATCGCGTTCGTTGACAACTGTCCAGAGCACGGAGGTCGCGGGCTCCCATGCAAGCCCGACAGGGTGCGCAACCCGCTCGCGAAAACGCGTGCGTGCCCCGTGGCGAGATCCACTTCGTGAATGGCGGCGCGTCCCTCCTCGGCTTCGAAACCGTGATCCGCAATATTGGAGAGCGACCCGACGCCCGCATAGAGACGTTTCTTGTCCGGGCTTGGCAATAGGCTGCGTGTCCAGTGTCCGCCCGGCTTGAAACTCGCGATCTTGCGCCCGGGGCCTTCGAGGCGCGTTGCATCCATTTTGTAATCGAAGGCGAGAAGGCCATCGGTGTTGCCGACGTAGAAGGTGTTGCCGAGAAGCGCCATGCCGAAGGGCTGGTTGAGATTTTCCAGGAAAGTGTCGCACAACTCCGCCACGCCGTCGCGGTTCGCGTCGCGCAAAAGCGTGATCCGGTTCGGACTGTCGCCAATAGCTGCGGCGCGGCGCATCGTGCTCTGCATGGCATAGTCAAAAATCGAGCTGATGCCGCCTGCAACGAACAGCGCCTCCGCCACCGCGACATCGCCATTGGGCAGAACCTCGATCCAGCGCGGATGTTTAAGGCCCGTGGCAAACGCATTGACCTTGAGCCCCGACGAGGCGCTTGGAACACGCCCCGCCTCCCAACCCCTCGCGGTCGGCATCTTGAGCGTGGGCAGGCTTCCTTGCGATCGCGGAGCCGGAATGGAAGGCGATTGCCCAAACGCCGGCGCGGCCTCAGGCGTCGTCATCCGCCGCCAGACGATCAGGATCGCGCCAATCAGCGCTACAAGTCGGGCAAAGACAGCGGAAAGAGACATGACGGACCTCAACGAGTTTTCCCGACGCTATAGGCAGCATCGGCCATGGGAGCAACGCCGGATCTCCGGCGCAATTGACTTCGGCTTCGCTTGACTGGATGGCGCCCTACCTCGCCGGCGGCAGTCGTCTCACCATCGCGGCGCAAGGCATCGGTCTAATCAATCAATCTGTCGTATTCTTCATGCGGACTATCCAAATCCACGTGAAGACCATGTTTTCCTCACGGGCAAGGGCGCGGAAACGGAGGCCGATGCGAACGGACCAGCGGTTGCCGCCAATGTTCTTGAAATGAAGTGACGGGTGCTTTGGGTCGTTAGAAAGCAGCTCATAGTTCCGATCCGCTAAGTTGCGGACATCATCCGGCAGCTTTTCGTATAGTTTCCAAAATGTATGCGTGGTCTGGTGCTCGAGCGGCGTCGTCAAAGCGGACGCACTTTGCCCGCGGCAATCTCGGCCTCTGCCTCGGCAAACAGCTTGTCCAGCTTGCCCGCCTTCGCATCCTCTTCGATCTGCTTGTCCCACAAATCGGCCCGATACTCGGCCAGCCAATCCACCAGCTTGCGCAGGTCGGCGGGCGCGCGAATCTGGTCGAGGAGGGGATAACGCGTGGCCGCCCGGGGCGTGACCGGATCCGGCGGCTTGCGGTGCTTGGCCATGCCGGGCAGTTTACCGAAAAAACCGCGCCGGCCCCTGTCTGCCGTGCGTGTTCAGGTGTCGCGCTCCACCACGAAGTCAGCCAGCCAGCGCAGCTGGTCCGCGCCGGGGCCGAAATCATCGAGCGAACGCACGGCCTGCGCGTGCAGGTCGCGGCAGCGCTGTTTGGCGGCCTGCATGCCGAGCACGTGCGGATAGGTCGGCTTGTTCTTGGCGCGATCGGCACCGGTCGCCTTGCCCAGCGTCTGCGGATCGCCTTCCACGTCCAGGATGTCATCCTGGATCTGGAACGCCAGACCGATCAGGCGCGCGAACTCATCCAGCATCGCCAGCCGCTGGCCGCCCAGCGCGGGCTTTGCCGCCGCGGCCATCAGCACGCTCGCGCCGACGCCGAGGCGATCCCCGTGCTCGAGCACAGCAACACAAAGTTTGGCAGCAACTTGACGCTTGCAGCCAATGGTCAACGGCTCATGTATGGGCATCCAAAAGGCCCGCACGATGCCAGCTTGGCATTGCGCCGACGCTCGATCATTGTCAACACCCGACCCTCACAACTCACGCAGGTGCCGATCCGCACCTGCGCTAACCGAATCAAATCCGAGAAATGCAACGAGGAAAGCTAAAAATCTAGTTCACTAAAAGGAGCGAGTACAGTAGTCGCCAGCCTTGGAGAAACAAGCAGCCGCGCTACGATCACACCACGTCACTGAACACCATTGGCCGCTGCTGCTAGCGGACGTCTGCGCAGTCAGCACCCGGACTGCAGACACCGAGAGAAGCACCAACATAACCTCGACCAAGTACGGCACACACGCATACCTTCAAGGAACCCTGTCAAAGAAGCACCAACTTAATCTCGTCCAAGTGCACCACACACGCATCAAGCGCATGGCTGCGAGGACCCCAGCAAGCCCAAACAATTATAGCAAAGAAACATAGCAACCGCAAGGCCGCCTGTCGGGGGGGCCGCCAGAGTCTGTGAGCACACCAGGAGTGACTGAGCCCCTGCCAGCTGACTTGCAAGCTACA
>JAAURV010000014.1 GCA_012032065.1 Hyphomicrobiales bacterium | reverse complement strand
CTGCTCACGGTCGTTCATCCTGGCTCCTGCTTTCGCTCACGCGCGTGCCCGGCCTGCCGGTGATTGCGATTTTTCCGCTGTTCATGCTGGTGAGCTCGTGCCGGTTCGTGGCCACCAGCGCGACGCTGACGAAGGTGCCGGCGGCAGCCGAGCGCGCCGGATTCATGTCGCTGCTGTCGGCGGTGCAGAATTTCGCCTCGACGGCCGGATCGTTCATCGCCGCACAGATGCTGGCGGTGCGTCCGGACGGCGCGCTGGAAAACATGGCCGCCGTAGCCCTGCTGTCGATCGCAGTCGGGTTGGCGATCCCTGTGCTGATGTGGAGCGTGGAGGGCTCCATTCGGTCACAGGCGCCAGCGCGACAAACGTGATAATCGGAGGCTGCGCCCAAACCGAGGAGGCGAGCCATGACGGTGGAGCAGAACGTTGCCCAGCACTACACCCACGGTGCACTCGAAGCTGTGATCTTCGAGGCGCTGCGCAAATCCGGCAAGGATCCGGAGCGCCTGGAGCCCGACGATCTGGCGACGGGCGACGAATTCCACATCGGCGGCCGCGAGGCGACGATCGCGTTCGCGGAGCAGCTCGGTCTGCGGCCGAGCCTGCAGCTGCTCGACGTCGGCTGCGGCATCGGCGGGCCGGCGCGCTATTTCGCCCATCACCAGAAATGCCAAGTCACCGGCATCGACCTGACGGACGAATTCGTGCGCGTTGCCCGCGCCCTGTCGCAGCGCGTCGGCCTCGCCGACAAGGTGACGTTCGTGCAGGGCAGCGCGCTCGAGCTGCCGTTTCCCGCCGGCAACTTCGACGGCGCCTATATGCTGCATGTCGGCATGAACATCGGCGACAAGGCGACGCTGTTCGCTCAGGTGAAGCGCGTCTTGAAGCCGGATGGGTTCTTCGGCATCTATGACGTCATGCGGACTGGCCCAGGCGAGATCATCTTTCCGGTGCCGTGGGCGTCGACGGGCGCGACAAGCTTCGTCGCCGATGACGCACCTACCGGCGGCTGCTGACCGAGGCCGGGCTCAAGGTCGTGAACGAGCGCGAGCGGCGCGCGTTTGCGCTGGAATTCTTCGCCAAGACGAAGACGCGGATCGCCGAGAGGGGACTGCCGCCTCTCGGCACCCACATCGTCATGGGCACGGATTTCCAACAGAAGCTCGGCAATTTGGTGGACGCCATTGAACGCGGCGTCATCGCGCCGGTGGAGATGATCGCGCGGGCGGTGTGACGGCATCCCGGCACGAAAACCGTCACGAATGATGTAGGGGCGACCCCGCGTGGTCGCCCTCGGGCCATCGCACGATGGAGGGCGACCACATGGGGTCGCCCCTACGGTTTTGAATGCAGGCGAGCATGACTTGGACGCGCCGTCCATTTCTGGCTAGGATTCGCGGTCCGCGAATCGCCGTCGTCCGGAGAGACATAGGTCGAACCAAGCATGCGCGTGCTCGTCATCGAGGATGATGCCCAGACGGCGGCCTATATGGTCAAAGGCCTGACCGAGGCCGGCCATACCGTCGACCATGCCCCCAACGGCCGCGACGGCCTGTTCCTGGGCACCAGCGGCGACTACGACGCCATGGTCATCGACCGCATGCTGCCGGGCCTCGACTTCCCCAACGTGCGCCAGACCACGGTGCGGCAAGCCTGGTACGACTCCGACGGCTTCAACCGTTTCCGCGGCACGGGTTGGATGAAGGAGCCGTGCGCGAGCTGCGACGAACGCGAGAAGGACTTCGGCGGCTGCCGCTGCCAGGCGTTGGCGCTCGCAGGCCGCGCCACGGCGGCCGATCCGGTATGCGAGCTCTCGCCCTTCCACCATGTCCTGGAGGTCGCGGCGCAGGAAGCGGCAGTCGCCACACTCGCTCCCCGGCGTATATCGGTCGCGTGAATACGCGATAACAGGGCTTTCCGCTCCAGAACAACCTCCGGTTAGACAACACGAAGGTCCATGCTGCGAAAAGCCGCAGGCCATGCAAGTCTCGCGCATCAATCCGTGGGGACTTGCCGAAGGCGAGGCGGTTTGATGCGGGGATTCGAGTAGTGCGGCCGCAAGAGCCGTCCGTTCCCTGCTTGGCAAAAGGGGAAGAAGCGCATGGATATCATTACAGCTTTGGCCATCGTCATCGGTGCGTTGGCCGCCGTGGCAACCTGGCTATGCCTTGGCCCTGCCGCGGGCGTTCTCGCCGTTTGGGCATTGTTCATCGGCTGGGGATCGTTTTTCCACACGGGCGGCAAGGAAGATGGTCTGAAGAAATCCGCCATCGCCCACATCTGGGGCGCTGTCCTCGCGGCGATTACGCTGGTCATCATCGGAAGCGCGGGCCAGGGTCTGATCGTGAACGCGCTGTTGGTCGGCATTTCGGTCTTCGTTTTGGTAATCGGCGCGAAAGTGCCTTTGCTTTCCACAATTCCAGCTGCCGTCTATGGCTACGCCTCGACCGCCGCCGCGGTCCTGCTCGCCAATCCGGCTATCCTCGGCAACAGCGGCGCGGTGTTCAAGGCAGCGGCGCTTACCGCTCTGTCGCTGATCGTCGGCAACGTCTTCGGCTATGCCTCGGAGAAGATCGCGGGCGCTCTGGCGAAACCGGCGTAGACACACCCTCACCTCCCCATCGCTTTCGCGATGGGTCCCCTCCTCTCCCGCGAGCGGGAGAGGACGGGTTTATTTTGTTAGCTTGGCCGCGATCTTGGCGACGTGGCCGCCTTGCCATTTTGCGGCTTCCAGTTCCTGAGCCGAGGGTTGGCGCGAACCATCGCCGGCCGACATGGTTGTTGCGCCATAGGGCGAGCCGCCGCGCAGTGTGTCCACACCCATCTGCCCTGATAGGCGTAAGGCAGGCCGACAATCACCATGCCGTGGTGCAGGACGGTTGTATAAAGCGAAAGCAGCGAAGCTTCCTGCCCGCCGTGCTGAGTCGCGGTTGATGACATGGCGGAGGCGACTTTGCCGACCAGCGCGCCCTTCATCCATAACCCGCCGGTCTGATCGAGGAAGTTCTTGAGCTGCGAGGTCATGCCACCAAAGCGCGTGCTGACGCCGAAGATCACTGCGTCGTAGTTCGCCAGTTCATCAGGTTCGGCGATGGGTGCCTTCTGGTCGAGCTTGTAATGAGCGGCCTTGGCCACATCCTCCGGCACGAGTTCGGCCACGCGTTTCACATCGACCGTGGCGCCGGCTTCTTTCGCGCCCTCGGCGGCGGCATAGGCCATCTGCTCCATGTGGCCCCAGGCGGAATAATAGAGTACGAGAACTTTCGTCATGTTTGACCCCTTCAGGTGGTTGCTTGTTTCAGAAGATCGTCGAGATCGAGACGGCGCGTGAACATCTCGATGCCGCCGGATGCGTTACGCGGCCAAGCGCTTTCCGGTTTGTCCCAGTAGAGCTCAACGCCGTTTTCATCGGGATCCCGAGATAGAGCGCTTCCGACACGCCGTGATCGGAGGCGCCATCAAGTTCGACACCATTCCGGATCAGGCGCTTCAGCGCATTGGCGAGGTCGGCGCGTGTCGGATAGAGAATGGCAGTGTGAAAGAGACCAGTCGTCCCGCGCGGCGGCGGCGAACCGCCCTTGCTCTCCCAGGTGTTGAGCCCGATATGGTGGTGGTAGCCGCCGGCCGAAATGAAGGCGGCCTGGTCGCCGTACATCTGTTGCAGTTCGAAGCCCAGCACCTCGCAATAGAACTTGAGCGCCCTGGGAATGTCCGCGACTTTCAGATGAACATGGCCGATCTTGGTTCCGGCCGGGATGGCGGGAGCTTTGGCTGACATGGCGGATCCTATTGTAACTGCTACAGTTACGTTATGTAATCGATCGCCGTCCGCCGTTCAAGCCCCACGATAGCGGTGGATAGACGCTGGCGTCACGCTTGTCTCTCAGCCAATGACCGGGGCATGAAGGGTGAGGAGTTCATCATGCCGCCCAAGAACGCTTTCGTGCCGCCTCACAACCTGACCGTCGTCGATCATCCGCTGGTCCTGCACAAGCTGACGCTGATGCGCGACAAGCATACTCCGTCCGCCGTGTTCCGCCAGCTTCTGCACGAGATCAGCCATCTGCTCGCTTACGAAGTCTGCCGCGATCTGCCGATCACGACGCAGACCATTGAGACGCCACTCGCCGAAATGGATGCGCCAATTCTCAAGGGCAAGAAGCTGGTGATCGTCTCGGTGCTGCGCGCCGGGAACGGACTGCTCGAAGGCATGCTGTCCCTCATTCCTTCCGCGCGCGTGGGCCATATCGGGCTCTACCGCGATCCCAAGACGCTGCAGCCGGTCGAATATTACATGAAGGTGCCGGAAGATATCGCCGAGCGCCGGACTATCGTGGTCGATCCGATGCTCGCCACCGGCAATTCGGTTTCGGCCGCGGTGCGGCGGTTAAAGGAGAAAGGCGCGCAGGACATCCGGCTCGTCACCTTGCTCTCGGCTCCCGAAGGCATTCTGCACTTCCACGAAGAACATCCCGATGTGCCGGTGTTCACCGCCGCGGTGGACAGTCATTTGAACGACCACGGCTACATCGTGCCAGGATTGGGCGACGCCGGCGACCGGATGTTCGGGACCAAGTAATTATTGCCGCCGGCACATCGTGTTCGAAAAGTTTCGCGCGGGACACATCACTACCCTTCGTTAACTCTACGCCCGCATCGGCCCCGCCACACACCTTTCAAAAACCATTCAAGTTCAAACCTAACCTTCAAAAGGCGCGAACGGTGAGTGTGTTCGGAATGCGTAACGCGAGTGCGGCACGGCAACGCGGCGGAGCGGGAATTACCCGCGCCGACGGCATGCGGCCGCGCATTCTCTATGCCGAAGACTCGACCGCGTCGCGCGTGGTGACGACGGCGCTGCTGCGCCGCATGGGCTGCGAAGTGGATGCGGTGGAAGATGGCGAGGAAGCCTTTCACCGCGCCGAAGCGGCGCCTTACGACATCATTCTGCTCGACATCGAAATGCCGGTGATGGATGGCGTCACCGCGGCGCGCTCGATCCGCGCATTGGGCGGCAAGAGCGCTGAAACGCCGATCCTGGCGCTCTCGGCTTTCCTTGCCGACTCGACCGAATTCTCCCACTGGCGCGATGCCTTCGACCAGGCGCTGCCGAAGCCCGCCAACGGCAACGAGCTGCGCGCGGCGATCGAAGCCGCATTGGCGAACGATGCCGCGCCCGCGCCCGAAACCAAGGACGTATGCGAAGCCGTGGCCGCGCTCGGTTCGCTCCGCAAAGGCTTGACCAGGGGATCATGGTTTCAATTGATGGCGGCGGCAGCCGGCGAGATGACCCACTTCGCATCCGCCGCCGCGGCCGCCTTCGAAGCAGGCAGCCGCAACGGCGCGAAGGACGCGGCGCACGCACTCAAGGGCCTGGCCCGCAGCTTCGCGCAAGCACGCCTCGAAACCGCGGCGCAAGCCTTCGAAGAAACCCCAACCACCGCCAACCTCGCCCTGCTCGCCGCGGCTGCCGCAGCGGCGGCGATCCATATCAAGCAGTGGGATCCCGCGGACGGCTGACGCCAGTCCGGATAGGTTATCCGGATGATTAGGCGGACGGGGCGGAAAAGAGGAGGGGGATCGTTGCGCTTCATCCCTCCAAAATGAAGGCCGCTTGCGCAATGGCGCTAAACTTGCGAGGCTCGGTCATCACAAACGGAGGCGCTGATGAAAAAAGCTTTGATTGGTTTGGGCGCGCTGGCGCTGATGACCGCAACTCCGGCCTTCGCGGTCGATCCGTTTTTCCCCACGTTTGGAAATCCGGGGATTGATGTGCTCCACTACCACATCGAGCTCGATGCCGATCCAGTGTCCGGCAACGTATCGGGCAAGACGTTTCTCACGGTGAAGGCGGAGGAACGGCTTTCGAAATTCTCTCTCGACCTGCATGCGCTTCAGGTTTCGAAGGTGCGGATCAACGGACATACGGCCAGCTTCGCGCGGGTCGGCGACAAGATTGAAATCACGCCGCGGCCGCCGATCCGGAAGGGTGCGCCGTTCCTGGTCCGGGTCGACTACGCGGGCGTGCCCGATCCGCTGCCCGATCCAACAGCGCCCGGCGCCGATCTGTTCCTCGGCTGGTTCAAGTATCAGAACGCAACCTATGTGGTGAGCGAGCCAGTGGGGGCCTCTTCGTTCTTCCCCGCCAATGACGAGCCGGATGACCGGGCGACGTTTACCTTCGGCATCACCGTGCCGACGGGCTATCGCGCGCTGGCCAATGGCACGCCGCTCGGCTCTTTCAGTCTAGGCGCCAAGACGCGATTCAACTGGGCCATGCTGCAGCCGATGACCACGTGGCTGGCCACCGTCCACGTCAACAGGTTCAACGTGAATACGTCAAGCGCGGCGGATGGAACGCCGGTCCGGGTCTATTATCCGGATGGGCTGCCGGCTTCGCATGTGGCGGGCTACGCGCTCGCCGCCGAGGTGCTGGGGTGGATGGAAGGTCTGGTCGGCAACTATCCCTATGCGAGCTATGGTTCGGCCATCGTGCAGGATAGTCCGAGACTCTACTACGCGCTCGAGACCCAGGCGATGTCGACCTTCCCGCAGCGGGCCAATCCGCCGCGCGAGGGGCTGGTGGCGCATGAAATGGCGCATCAGTGGTTCGGCAATTCGGTGTCGATCGCGAAGTGGGAGGACCTGTGGTTCGCCGAAGGCACAGCCACCTATTTCGAAATCCTGTGGGACCATCGCGACGACCCCGCAGCCTTCCAGCAGGCGATGCAGGAGAACTATGACTTCGTGGTGCAGGAGCAGCTGGGGCCGGCGGTCGTGGAAGCGCCGGAGGAGATGTTCACCGACCGGACCTATCTGCGCGGTGCGGCTGCGCTCTATGCCCTGGAGCTGACAGTCGGCACACCCAAATTCTTCGAGATCCTGCGCACGCTGGCGCGCGAGCGGCGGGGCCGGTCCATCACCAGCGAGACCTTCATCCGCACGGCGGAGCGGGTTTCAGGCGACGGGTCGGTGAGGCCGTTGCTGATGGCGTGGCTCTATGACCAGGCGGTGCCGGCACTTCCGGGTGCTGCCGCCGGCGTGGCAAGGAAAGCCCAGGTTGCGCGGCCCGGCGTGACGAGGCCGCGGCACGTGGTGGACTAGGAAGGCCGTTCTCAAACGTCATTGCCGGGTTTCTATGTTCTTAGAAACCCGGCTACCGGTTTAAGTCAAAATCCATTTGAATCTTCATTCCCGCGACCTCGCTCCTGCGAAGCAATCACATGCACGATAACGATGCAGGAACTGCTCCGCGAAGGCGGGAAGCTGGAACCCATGGGCGCGTACAGCGACATCAATCTGCCTCAGTTGAGCACGTCCATTTCCATTTTGTGAGGGGGAACCTAAGCGGCGCCCTGCCGAAACTGAGCTCCGGCCACCATTGCCTGCCGCGTGCTCCGAAGGCTAGTATTGGCTGGGCAAGACGGCGGGAAGAAACAATGAGCGGTTGCATTTGAAGGGCTGGCCGTGACGTTAATCAGGTCAAAGAAACGCGTGGCCGACCACGGAGAGGTCTTCACCCCGCCCTGGATGGTCGAGGCCATGCTCGATCTGGTGAAGGGCGAGAGCGAACGCATCGACTCGCGTTTTCTGGAACCTGCGTGCGGCAGCGGCAATTTTCTGGTGAGGGTGCTGCAGCGCAAACTCGCCACTGTCGAAGTGAAATACGGCAAGTCGGATTCGAGAAGCGCCACTTCGCGTTGCTCGCCATCATGAGCATTTACGGCATCGAACTTCTGCCCGACAACATCGCCGAATGCCGCGCCAACCTGCTGGAGATTTTCGCCAGCTATCTGAACTTGGGCGAAGACGACGAGCTGTATCATTCAGCGTCTTTTGTGATCTCGCAGAACCTCGTGCATGGCGATGCGCTGAAAATGCGCGACTATGTGGGCCAGCCCATCACCTTCGCCGAATGGGGCTATATCGGCAAAGGCAAATTCCAGCGACGCGATTTCCGGCTGGATGTGCTCACGGGTGCTTCGGGCTTTGCCGAGGAGGGTTCGCTCTTCGCCCAACTGGGCAAGCACGAAATCTTCAAGCCGGTGAAAGACTATAGGCCGGTAACGGCAACGGAACTCGCCGCCGCCGACCAAGGACATGCGCCCCAGGAGGCCGCATGAGCGAGAAGGCGAGTTTCACCCTGCGCGGGCGCAACCCGGATGTGCTGACCTGCATCGCCAACCTCTCCAACGACGAAGTGTTCACGCCGCCTGAATTCGCAAACCGCATGCTGGATACGCTGGCCGAAGCCTGGGCCAAAGCCAACGGCGGAGCTGATATCTGGGCCGACAAGACGGTGACATTTCTCGATCCCTGCACCAAGTCCGGCGTGTTCCTGCGCGAAATCACCAGCCGCCTGACCAAGGGGCTGGAACAGCAGATTCCAGACCTGCAGAAACGCGTTGACCACATCCTCACCAAACAGGTTTTCGGCATCGCAATCACGCAACTCACAAGTCTCTTGGCGCGGCGCAGTCTCTATTGCTCGAAACATGCCAAGGGCGAGCATTCGATTGCTAAGAGTTTCAAGAGCGACCATGGAAACATCTGGTTTGAACGAACAAAGCACACGTGGAATGACGGACGATGCGAGTACTGCGGTGCACCGCGAAAACTTTTTGATCGCAAGACGGAGCAAGAAAATCATGCATATGCGTTCATCCATGCCAACGACATCAATTCACGGATAGCAGAGTTTTTTGGAGACGAAATGCAGTTCGACGTGATCATCGGAAACCCTCCCTACCAAATGACTGGCGGAGCTGGCGGAACGAGCGATTCTTCAATCTATCACTTGTTCGTCGAACAGGCGATAAAGCTTGAGCCGCGTTATCTCAGCATGGTTATGCCAGCACGATGGATCGCTGGCGGAAGAGGCCTTGATGATTTTCGCAGAATGATGCTTGGTGATGGCCACTTGCACGAACTAGTCGACTATCCGGCATCGTACGATGTATTCCCGGGTGTCGAGATCAAAGCAGGTGTTTGCTATTTCCTCTGGGACTTGGAGCATCGAGGTGACTGCAACGTGACCACAATTCGTAGTGGTGAGGTGCTAGGACCTGTTTCGCGCAAACTTGACGAGTATGATATTTTTGTGAGGGATGCGCGAGCGGTTTCGATTCTGCATAAGGTGTTGGGTCGAGGCGAAACTTCCATTAACTCGATCCTCACCCGTGACACAGCGTTCGGCTTGGCATCAAACTTCGAAGGCTACCATGAAAAGGAGCGATCAGGTGATGTGCCACTGCACTATATTCGTAGAATGAAACGTGGAGTGGCTTACATTGGACGAAATATTGTAAGCAAGAGCGCACATCTGATTGATACTTGGAAAGTGCTGGTGCCGGAGGCGTATAATGGAGGGGATGGACTTCCACATCAGATCGTCGGCAAACCACTAATTGTTTCGTCGCCATCGGTCTGCACCCAGTCGTTCCTGTTTTTTCATGTTGGTTCGAGAAGTGCTGCCAAGAGCCTACAGTCGTACTACGCAACTCGATTTTTTCGCTTTCTTTTGTCCCAAAGAAAGATAACTCAACACGCGTTGCACTCCACTTACGCTTGGGTTCCGATGCAGAATTGGGACCAAACTTGGACTGACGATAAACTATACGCAAAATATGGATTTACAGCGCAGGAGCAGTCTTACATTAAGACTCAAGTGCGAGCTATGACTTTAGACGATGTTGACGATGACTAAGACCATCGACGACATACTTCCATCCAAGCCGGAAGCCCGCCCCCGCATCTACGCCTACACCATCGACGACACGGCTCATGCGGGTCTGCTCAAGATTGGCCAAACCACGCGCATGGTGAAGCAGCGCATTGCCGAGCAATTGAAAACCGCCGCCATCACGAATTATCGAATCGATCTTGACGAACCCGCCGAACGCGACGACGGCAGCATCTTCACTGATCACGAGGTGCGGGCGGCGCTTCGGAACAAGAAGCTCGCGAACCCTTCGCTGGAATGGATGCGCTGCACGGTGAAGGATGTGATCACTGTGCTCAGCGAATTGCGCACGGGCGAGAAGTTCACCGGCTCCCATGACCAGACCTTTCCACCGCGCCGCGAACAGAAGGACGCGGTGAAGGTGACCTATGACTATTTCCGCTCGCGCTGGGCGGAGGACAAGAACGCCGTGCCGCGCTTTTTGTGGAATGCCAAGATGCGCTTCGGAAAGACCTTCACGGCCTATCAGCTGGCCAAGAGGATGGACGCCAAGCGCATTCTCGTCGTCACTTTCAAACCCGCCGTGGAGGATGCGTGGAAAACGGATTTGGAGAACCACAAGGATTTCGACGGCTGGCGCTATCTCTCGCGCAACTCCCACGACAATGACCCGACCAAGGTCAAGAACGGCCAGCCGCTGGTCTATTTCGGCTCGTTTCAGGATTTGCTGGGCCGCGATGGCGGCAACATCAAATCCAAAAACAAATGGCTGCACAGGGTGAACTGGGACCTGGTGGTGTTCGACGAATATCACTTCGGCGCCTGGCGCGACACCGCCAAGGAATTGTTCGAAAGCGAGGAGGAAGAGAAGAAGCTCGAATATTCGAGATCGCTGGAGACCGTGAACGAGGACCTTGCGGGGCTTTCGACGGAAATCCTTCCGATCAAGACCAGGGCCTATCTCTATCTGTCGGGAACGCCGTTCAAGGCGCTCTCCACCGGCGAATTCATCGAAGAGCAAATCTTCAACTGGACCTACACGGACGAACAGCGGGCCAAGGAAGTGTTCGCCGCCGAGAACCCCGGCTTGTGGAACCCCTATGGCGCGCTGCCGCAAGTGCGGCTCTTGACCTACCGGATGCCGGAGGAAATTCTGGCCATCGCCAGCGGCGGCGAGTTCGACGAATTCGATCTCAATGAATTCTTCGAGGCCTCCGGCGATGGCGAGGAAGCGGCCTTCAAACACGCGAGCGACGTGCAGAAGTGGCTCGACATCATTCGCGGCCAATATGTGCCGAACACCGTGGAAAGCCTGAAGACCGGAACACGCCCGCCGTTTCCCTATTCCGATGTGCGCCTGTTGCCTTACATGCAGCATTCCTTCTGGTTCCTGCCCAATGTCGCGGCCTGTCACGCCATGGCGAATCTGCTGGCGGAGAAGCACAATGTGTTTTGGCACGGGTATAATGTTGTCCGCGCGGCGGCGCCGACGCAGGTATCGGGCTGAACGCACTGCCACCCGTGCGCAAGGCCATCGGCAGCGGCTTCGATACGAAGACCATCACGCTTTCCTGCGGCAAGCTCACCACCGGCGTGACCATTGCGCAGTGGTCCTCGATTTTGATGCTGCGAAATCTTCAATCGCCGGAAACCTATTTTCAGGCCGCATTCCGCGTGCAGTCGCCGTGGTCGATCAAGAATCCGAATGGCGACAATCCGAATGAAGAGGAAGTCCTCAAGCCCGTGTGTTTCGTTTTCGACTTCGCACCGACGCGCGCCTTGCGCCAACTTGCGGAATACGGGATCGGCCTTGCCGCCGAAGCGAAGAACCCCGAGACCGCGGTGAGGGACCTCGTGTCGTTCCTGCCCGTTCTGGCTTTCGACGGCGCCAACATGACGCAGATCGACGCGGGCGGCATTCTCGACATCGCCATGGCGGGCACCTCCGCCACGCTGCTGGCGCGCAAATGGGAATCGGCGCTGCTGGTGAATGTCGACAACGACACGCTGCGGCGCGTGTTGAACAGCCCCGAAGCCATGGAAGCCGTGCGGCGCATCGAAGGCTGGCGCTCACTGGGCGATAATGTCCTCGAACTGATCATCAACAAGAGCGAGAAGGTGAAAGCGCTGAAGAACAAGGCCAAGGACAAGGAGCTGACCGAGAAGCAGAAGAAGCAGCTGACGGACGAGGAACGGAAGTATAAATCCTTGCGGAAAGAGGTTCAGGAAAAGCTGATCAAATTCGCTACCCGCATTCCGGCCTTCATGTACCTGACCGACTACCGCGAGAATACGCTGAAGGATGTCATCACCAAGATCGAGGCGGGCCTGTTCAAGACCGTGACCGGGTTGACGGTGAAGGATTTCAACCTGCTGGTTGCCCTGAAGGTGTTCAACACCGAACAGATGAACGCCGCCGTCTTCGCCTTCCGCCGCTACGAGGATGCATCCCTCAAATACACGGGCATAGAGAGCCACCAAGGCCTATCGCACTACGGCCTCTACGATACGGTGGTGGCGCGGGAGTGAGCCATGATCAGCTTGGGCGCAATTGGCCTGCAAGGACGCTCCGAGCCCTCACACCTCCACCTTCCTCGCCGCCGTTGCCTCGTCGCCGGTGTTCGGCGTCCCCGTTGGCTCGATCAGGAGGAGATGGGTTTCCTCTTCCGCCACCGGGCAGTGTTCCACTCCTTTCGGGACCACGTAGAGTTCGCCAGGGCCCAAGGTCACATCGCCGTCGCGGAGTTTGATCGTGAGCTTGCCTTTCAGGACCAGGAAGAAATCGTCGGTATCGGGATGGGAGTGCCAGACGAATTCGCCGCTTACCTTCACCACCATCACTTCGTTGCCGTTGTAGCGGGCCACGATCCGGGGGACCAGTGATCGGTGAAGCTTTCGAGCTTCCGGGCGAGGTTGATGGCGGGCATGGAGGGGCTCCCTTTGGATTTGCCGCCCTAGGGCCAGGGTGGCGAAGAGGAGGAGCGAGAGTAGCAGAAACAAGATCATTGTGCGTTGCGGGCCTTTCGCGGTGTTCTGAAAACAAATCTATTATCTGATTATGTTCATATTGTGACGCTCTCGAAAAATCTCTTTTCCGGCCCGCTTGACCCCTAATGCGCGAGCCGCCAATTGAACCGTTGATCCCCATGCCATCCCCTCGCACCGTTACGGCCGTTCTCGGCCCCACCAACACTGGCAAGACGCATCTCGCCGTCGAGCGCATGCTTGCCCACGGCGCGGGCATGATGGGCCTGCCGCTCCGGTTGCTGGCGCGGGAGATCTACGACCGGGTCAAGGCGCGGGTCGGCGAAGGGGCGGTGGCGCTTGTCACCGGCGAGGAAAAGATCATTCCGGCAGCCCCGCGCTATTGGTTGCAACCGTCGAGGCCATGCCGCCGCAGGTCGAAGTTCCGTTCCTGGCGATCGACGAAATCCAGCTCTGCGCCGATTTCGAACGCGGCCACATCTTCACCGACCGCCTGCTGCATCGCCGCGGCACCGAGGAAACCATGCTGCTTGGCGCCGCAACCATGCGGGGCATCGTGGAACAGCTTCTGCCCAAGACGACATTCGTGGCCAGGCCCCGCTTTTCCAAACTCTCCTATGCCGGCCCCAAGAAGATCACGCGGCTTCCCGGCCGCTCGGCCGTCGTCGCCTTCTCGGCGGAAATGGTTTACTCGGTTGCCGAGTTGATCCGCCGCCAGCGCGGCGGCGCTGCTGTGGTGCTCGGCGCGCTCAGTCCGCGCACCCGCAACGCGCAGGTCGCCCTCTATCAATCGGGCGACGTCAACTACATCGTCGCCACCGATGCCATCGGCATGGGCCTCAACATGGATGTTGACCATGTCGCCTTCGCCGCGACGCGGAAGTTCGACGGCTTCCAATACCGTCATCTCTCGCCCGCCGAACTCGGCCAGGTTGCGGGACGTGCCGGGCGCTACATGAACGACGGCACCTTCGGCGTCACCGGCGAGGCCGATCCTTTCGACCAGGAAACCATCGACCGATTGGAGAACCACAATTTCGAGAGCGTGCGCATGCTGCAATGGCGCAATCGCGATCTCGATTTCGCGTCGATTGATGCTCTGCGCCAGAGCCTCTCGCGATTGCCGCAGCAGCAGGGACTCACCCGCGCGCAGGCAAGCGCCGATGTGCTGGCGCTCGAAAGCGTGGCGCGTGACGGCGATGTCACGCGCTTGCGAAATCGCGCGATGATGTGGAATTGCTCTGGGACATCTGCCAGGTGCCGGACTACCGGAACATCTCGAATGCCGAACACGCCCATCTGGTCGCGCGCATCTTCCAGTTTCTCAAGAGCCCGCTCGGCGCCATTCCGGAAGACTGGTTCCAGCGCCAGCTCAGCCATTGCAACCGCACCGATGGCGATATCGACACATTATCGACGCGCATTTCCCATATCCGCACCTGGACCTATCTTGCCAACCGCTCCGGCTGGCTCACGGATTCAACCCATTGGCAGAACCGCACGCGCGACATAGAAGACCGTCTATCGGATGCCTTGCATGATCGCTTGACACAGCGTTTTATCGACCGCCGCACCAGCGTGCTGATGAAACGCCTGGCCCAGAAGGAAGAGTTGATGTCGACAGTCGAGGAGGATGGCGCGATCCATGTGGAAGGTGAGTATGTGGGCCGCGTAAAGGGCCTCGCATTCATCGCCGATGGATCGGGCGAAGGCGCCGAGGCGCGGGTTCTCAAGGCGGCGGCGGTGCAGGCGGTGGCTTCCGAAATCGGCAACCGCGCCAGGGCGCTCGCGGTTTCGCCCGATACCGAATTGAAGCTCGGCCTCGATGGCCGTTTCGTGTGGAACCATGCCGAGGTCGGCAAGATCGAACTGGGCGCCACGGCGCTGAAGCCTTTGGTTTCGGTGCTGTCGGGCGATCAGCTTCAGGCATCGGATCGCGAGGCGGTGCAAGCGCGGTTGCAGCGCTTTCTCGATCGGCATATCGCAGCTGTTCTCGAACCATTGGTCAAGCTTGAGGAAAGCGAGGGCCTTGAAGGGCTGGCGCGGGGCATTGCCTTCCGCCTCGTCGAAACGCTTGGCGTCTTGCCGCGCGAGCAAGTGGCGGATGACGTGAAATCGCTGAGCCAGGATGATCGCGCGAAACTGCGCACACTCGGCGTTCGCTTCGGCGCGTTTCATCTCTTTGCGCCGGTGCTGTTGAAACCCGCGGCTTCCGAGTTGAGATTGCTTTTGTGGGCGCAGCAGAAGAAGCTTGACCTTCTCGCGATACCCACGCCTCCGCAACAAGGGCTGACTTCGGCGGCGTTCGACCGCTCGACGCCGGTGGGTTTCTATGGTGTTTGCGGATTCCGGATTTGTGGCAACCGGGTGGTCCGCGTCGATATGCTGGAGCGGCTGGCGGACTTGATCCGAGAACGTGTGTTCTGGCGCCCGCGCTTTCCGGAACAGCCGCGGCCCGCAGGCTCGGTTGAAGGCGGTGGCTTCACTATCGTGCCGGACATGATGTCGCTCGTCGGCTGCTCGGGCGAGGAATTCCAGGGCATTCTGCGGAGCCTCGGATTCCGCATGCAGAAGAAGATGGTCAAGGTCGTGGCGCCTCTTGCTCCCGCCGAACCGGAAACTCCGGCGGAAGCGGAAAAACCGTGGAAGAGACGCTCGAGGTCAGCGCCGAAGATACCGTTGTCAACGCCGCCGATATTGCCACGCCCATTGAAGCGCCGGCCGCCGTTGAACCCAGTCCAGCCGAAGCCGTCGAAACTGAAATCGAAGTCTGGTGGCCGAAGGATACGGGTCCCTTCCGCCACAAGCATGAGCACAAGGCGGAAAGGCCGAGGCATCCCCGCAAGGAGCATCGGAGGCCCGAGGAGAAGCCCCGGCCTCCGGAACGGCCGCAGCGGCCGCCGAAGCCGGAGAAGCCCATCGATCCCGATTCGCCATTTGCGGTTCTGGGCGCGCTCAAGGCCAAGATGGCGGGCGGCTGAAGCTGACGGCGCGGCTCGACAAGTGGCTCTGGTGCGCCCATGTGGTGCGGGCGCGCGAACGTGCCGCGGCACTGATCGAATCGGGGGCGGTGCGGCTCAACAAACAGAAGGTCGTGAAACCTGGTCATGCGGTGAAGCCGGGCGATGTCGTCACCATCGCCCTTCACGCCCGCGTTCTCGTCTATGAGGTGATCGATGTCGCCGATCGGCGCGGCCCCGCGAAAGACGCAACCCGGCTTTACCGCGATCTGGCGCAAAAAACGGATGCAAGCGCCAACGAAGATGGCTAGAACGCCTCGCGGATAACGAAGAACAAGACCAATGACCTATATCGTCAACGAAAACTGCATCAAGTGTAAGTATCTCGATTGCGTCGAGGTGTGCCCCGTGGATTGTTTCTACGAGGGCGAGAACATGCTGGTGATCCATCCCGACGAATGCATCGATTGCGGGGTGTGCGAGCCGGAATGCCCGGTCGACGCCATCAAGCCCGATACCGAGCCTGGCCTCGAGAAGTGGCTGCAGATCAATACCGAGTACGCGTCCAAGTGGCCCAACGTGACGGTCAAACGCGACCCGCCCCCCGATGCCAAGCAATTCGAAGGAGTCGAGGGCAAGTTCGAGAAGTATTTTTCACCGGAACCTGGCGAAGGCGACTGAGCTTCCGTACCAGAATTAACTATAAGTGCTGGCCAGCGGGAAATATTCGGTACACGGACATCCTGCCCTTTAATTTTCAGTAAAATCATGCTATATTAAGGTCATGTAGGAACAAAAGTGCCGGAAATAAGCCGAGCGTCCCAAGCTCGGATTTTTTTCGCCAAGTACCGGGGTTTTAGAATGCGGAAGGGGCCTCCAGGCAACCTTCGCGATGACTTTCTAGGGTGGAACCGCGACGAAGCAAGGAACTCCGCCAAGCTGCAGGGGCTTGGCATGGTGAAGGATTGTGTAGGCCGGCAGGAACAATGTCATGAAAAAGGATAAGAAGAAGATGGTGAAGAACAAAAAGGCCGTAGCGAAGAAAAGACCCGTGGCGAAGGCTAGGCCTGCGCCGAAGAAGGTAGCTAAGGTCAAGGCGAAGGCGAAGCCGGCTGCGAAGATTAAGGCCAAGGCGAAGCCTGCCGCCAAGGTGGTTGCGAAGAAGCCGGTGGTGCAGGCGAAGCCCGCGCACAAGCCGGTTGTGGCCCATAAGCCCGCGATTGTGGCGAAGCCTGCGCCGGTGAAGGCCGCAACTCCGGTTGCGAAGCCCGTGGCAGCACCCGTGGCCCACCGCCCGGTGGCCGCTGCTCCGGTGACGAAGCCCATGGCCGCGCCGCAACCGCAGGCGATCGTGGTTCCGCCGCCGCCCAAGAAGCTTTCGTTCAAGATCGGCGAGCTCGTCGTTTATCCCGCCCACGGCGTTGGCAAGATCACCAACATCGAGGAGCAGGAAATCGCCGGCGCCAGGCTCGAGCTCTATATCGTCGACTTCGAGAAGGAGAAGCTCCGCCTCAAGGTGCCGACCAACCGGGCCGAGCAGAAAGGCATGCGAAGGCTCGCCGAAAAGTCGCTGATGGAGCAGGCGCTCCGGGTGATCCGCGGCCGTGCCCGCATCAAGCGCACCATGTGGTCGAGGCGCGCCCAGGAATACGACGCGAAGATCAACTCCGGCGATCTGATCTCGGTGGCCGAAGTCGTGCGCGATCTCTATCGCTCCGAGCGTCAGCCGGAACAGTCCTATAGCGAGCGGCAGCTCTTCGAGCAGGCGTTGATGCGCATGGCCCGCGAGTTCGCCGCGATCCGCCGCATCGACGACGACCAGGCGATCAAGGAACTCGAGGATTTCCTCGCCAAGAACGCCAAGCGCGGTGCTGCCGAGAAAGCCGAGGCCGAAATGCCCGCCGAGGAAGCCGCATAAGTTTTCCAAGCAGCAGACGACAGCACACGGCCCGGGGTAATTCCCGGGCCTTTTTGTTGGGGCGACAGTTCGTTTGGCCTTGTGATTGTTGTCGAAAGAACATATCATGAACCAGCCTATTCGTGGACAAGGCCGGTTCTGTTGCAAGATGAACCCATGTCGAATCATCCGCTCGTTCCTGCCGACCTCCTTGCCCGATACGACGTGCGGGAGTGGCGGAACGGGCTTGCCATTCTTGCCGCGGCCCGTCCGGCCGAATGGAACGACTAGATTCGTCCGTACGCGGACGAAAATTTCACACGGTGCTGGCCGATCCGCCATGGCGCTTCGCCAATCGCACCGGCAAGATGGCGCCCGAGCACCGCCGCCTGGCGCGCTACGAGACGATGACGATGGAGGATATCGCGGCTTTGCCGGTCGCCGAGATCGTGCGTGATCCCGCGCATCTCTATCTCTGGGTTCCCAATGCGCTTCTCCCCGAAGGTTTGGCGGTAATGAAGGCATGGGGTTTCGCCTACAAGAGCAACATCGTGTGGCACAAGATCAGGAAAGACGGCGGCTCGGACGGGCGCGGCGTGGGGTTCTATTTCCGCAACGTGACCGAGCTTCTGCTCTTCGGCGTGCGCGGCAAGCACGCTCGCACACTGGCGCCGGGGCGGCGGCAGGTGAATATGATGGAAACCCGCAAGCGCGAACATTCGCGAAAACCCGACGAGCAATATGGGCTGATCGAGTCATGCTCGAAAGGGCCCTATCTCGAACTCTTCGCGCGAGGCACCAGGCCCGGTTGGACCTACTGGGGCAATCAGGCGAACGAAAATTACCGGCCCACGTGGGAAACCTATGCGCACAACTCGGCGGCGGAGCGGATCGTGGCGGAGTGAGGGTAGTTTTCGGCCCGCATACGCCGCTCTTGTCAATCGAACCTGCGGGCACGCCGAACACGGGTGACGAAGCAAAAGCGGCGAGGAGGGTGGAGGTGTGAATGAGCAAGAGAGCCAAAGTTTCCGCAGCCGAAGCTCGCAAGGATCCCAACATCATTTGGAACGAGTTCATTCATATCCTGGCCAGCGCCGACAAGAGCGAGCTGTCCGAACTCGAAATGCACGCCTATTGCGACGGCTGAGGAGTTTGTTGCTCAAGCCGAGGACAAGCCATTCAAGGAATTTGACGACGCCTACTATGCGCGATACGGGAGAGGTTCAGCGCGCGATGGAGAAGCATCTACAAGAGAACTTGTCTCTCTATATCGAATTGGTTGAGGCGCCTACACGCTTCAGGCTTTCCAAGCTTGCATCTTTCCACCGGCGAAAATAGCCGCAATTTCTTGCGTGGGCAGATTGATTCTGGACCACAGTCGCAACAGCGTACCGACAAACTGCTCCAAAAAAACACGGACGATACGCACAAGTTTGACATGTATATCCTAACGGGATATACAATCCCTATGACTCAGTCCTCGGTGTTCAGAACCAACAAGACCCAAGCGATCCGGTTACCGAAGGCCGTGGCGCTCCCCGAGCACGTCAAGCGCGTGGATATCATCAAGCAAGGCACTGCCCGCCTCATCGTCCCTGCTGACAAAAGCTGGGAGGCCTTCTTTGCAGGCCCTAGACTGGACGCGGACTTTCTGAAGGATCGCAAGCAGCCGCCGCCACAAGTCCGCAAAAACGCCTGATGTTAAGTCATCTGCTCGATACGGATGTGTGCATTTATGCACTTAAGGGGCGCAGTCACACCTTGGCGCAACGATTCTCCGCACACAACGGCCGCATGGCGATTTCGGACATTAGCATGTTTGAACTTTGCTATGGCGCTGAACGTTACGACGAACCACAGAAGCGGCTATCAGTAATCGAAGCATTTTCTGCCCGGCTCGAAATCCTGCCGTTCGACACACGTGCCGCACAGCACGCCGGACAAATTCGTGCCACGCTGGAGCGCAAGGGGCAGCCGATTGGTGCCTACGATCTGATGATCGCCGGAATCGCCAGATCGCAGGGTCTTGTTCTCGCCACCAACAATGTGCGTGAGTTTGGCCGTGTGGAGGGCCTAAGGGTGGAAAGATGGGCCGAGCGGGCGTCGAGATAGAAAATCCGAGATCCCGACCCGCAATCCACTCAATACCGATCCCGGTGCCTCACCCACGACATCGTATACGGCAGCCCCTCTTCATCCCGGCCTTTCGGCAAAAGGTCCATCATGTGATAGGCGCCGTTCAGCATGTCGAGGCCGCGGGAGTAGCATGAGTAGGTGTGGTAGACGTTGCCTGCCGCATCCTTCGCGAAGATGCTGATGCCGGGCAGTTCGTCCATCTCCTTCACGATGGTTCCATAGTGTAGTCGTAGCGGCTTGCCCTTCTCCGGCGACACGCCGAAGTCCTGGTTGAAACTGGTGCCGCCGCTCGACACCCATTGAAAGTCCAGCCCATGCGCTTCTTGAAGGCTTCAAGTGTTGCAAGCGGTGCCGATGAGACGGCGACGAGGGCGGCGTCGCGCTGTGCGAGATGCACGTCGATGCCGTTGTAATTGTCGGCCCAGAAGGAGCAGCTCTTGCAGCCTTGTTCCCATGTGGGGCCATACATGAAGTGATAGACGATGAGCTGGCTCTTGCCGGCGAAGAGATCGGAGAGCGACTCGCGGCCGCTTGGCGTTTCGAAACTGTAGGGCGTTTCGATCTTCACCCACGGCAGCGCGCGGCGCGCAGCCGACAGCGCATCGCGGTCTTTGGTGCATTCCTTCTCCTTCGCCAGCAGGGCCTTTCTCGCTTCAAGCCATTCGCTGCGGGTTGCGATCACGGGTGCGGTCATCGGATGTCTCCCTTCACTTCGAACAAACTCTTGTTGATTCACTGCCAGCCCTTGACACCCCCGGCTTCCGCGAAGTTTTGCCACGAAGCGGTTCGACGGCTCCTTCCGCCCTTACGCCGATAGTTATATTTAACTTACTGGTTAAATGTCAAGCGCCGCGCCGCTCTCGCGATTTGTTATTGTAATTTTCGGCCAGAGCGCCTATATGAGCCGGATCGAGTTTCGGCCGGTTGGCTTGGCTCCGCGCTTTCGAATGCAAGTGCACTAGCCCTATCCCTCACTACCAGAACATCGATCAACACCCGCATGTGCCGCAACAGCGCGCGCATGTGTATTTGCATTGCGAAAGGAAAACTCCATGCCAACAGGCACAGTCAAGTGGTTCAACGCCCAGAAGGGCTTCGGCTTCATTCAACCCGCCTCGGGCGGTCAGGACGTGTTCGTCCACATCAGCGCGGTCGAACGCGCCGGAATGAGCAGCCTCAACGAGGGCCAGAAGCTCAACTACGAGATCGTGACCGACAAGCGTAACGGCAAGTCGTCGGCGGACCGTCTCGAAGCCACGAACTAGCGCGCTTCCCGGCTTGATGGAATCGTCAAGCCGAAAAGCAATCGCGCCAGTTCAATAACTTGGAGCATGTCCTTGCCGCCAAACCGCTTCGCGCTTTGGCGGGACATGCTCTAGCGCATAACGCGCTCAAGTGGAATCACTTGAGCGTTCAGTTATGCGCCAGATTCAAATTGCTAGAGCAACTTACCGGCGGTCGAATGACCGCCGGTTGCTCTAAGTCCACTATCCACCCTACAAGTTCCGCCGGCCACGGAT
>JAAURV010000254.1 GCA_012032065.1 Hyphomicrobiales bacterium | reverse complement strand
TCTCCTCTCGGTCCGCAACTGACGCCACGATACCTCGAATTTGGGGCTGCGGGAACGGGATTCCGCGCTTGGTCCGGGGGGCTCAGTTCAGATAGCGCCGTTCGAGGTGCGCCATGAAATATCTGGCGGTGAGCGGCTCGCCGGTTGCAAGCTCGATGAGATCGGGCGTCGAATGGATCGAGGCCTTGGACCAGATGTTGTCGCGGCGCCAGTCATTAACCGCGGTGAAATCGCCACTCCGGATATCGTCATTGACGGATGGGTGCCGCTTCGAAAGCGTTGCCCATTGTTGTGCGGCGATCAGCGCGCCCAGTGTGTAGCTCGGGAAATAGCCGAATGCTCCCGATGGCCAGTGCACGTCCTGCATCGGGCCATCCCTGGGATTGTCGATGGTGGAGAGGCCGAGATAGGCTTTCATCTTTTCGTCCCAGGCTTCCGGCACATCTTTCGCCGCAAGCTTGCCGCCGATCAAATCCTGTTCGAGTTCAAAACGCAGGATCACATGCAGCGGATAGGTTGCCTCATCCGCATCGACGCGGATGAAGCCGCGCTCGACATCGTGCACATGGGAGAGCACGTCGTCGACGCTCCAGCCTTTGACGGCGTCCTTGCCAAGGTATTCGGCCGCCTTCGGCAGTGCGAACTCCCAGAAAGCCGGACTGCGGGCGAGTTGCAGTTCGACGAAGAGACTTTGGCTTTCGTGCATCCCCATGCCGCGCGCCTGGCCCACGGGCCAGTGCGCCCATTGCTTCGGCAGGCCTTGCTCGTAAAGCCCGTGGCCAGTTTCGTGCAGGATGCCCATGAGGGCGGAGAGAAACTCATCCGTCGTGTAGCGCGTGGTCATCCGCACATCGTCCGGCACGCCGCCGCAGAAGGGATGATGCGACACGTCGAGGCGGCCATGGGTGAAATCGAAGCCAATGGCGCGCATCAACGCTTCGCCGAGCGCTTTCTGCTTCTCGATGGGGTAGGGGCCTTGGAAGGGCTTCCGCGGACGCTTGCGGCGGCGGTGCTCCTGTGCCGTGAGCGCTTTTGGGATGAAGTTCGCGAGAAAGGTTTTCAGTTCCGCGAAGACAGGCGCGATCTGCGCGGCACGGTTGCCGGGATCATACTGCTCGATCATGGCGTCGTAGGGATCGAGCTTCAGAACATCGGCGCGCAGTTGTGCTTCTTGGCGCGCAAGCGACACGATGCCTTCGAAGGCGGGCAGAAAGTCTTTCCAGTTTCCTTTCGGACGAAGTTCGCGCCAAAGCTGTTCGCAGCGCACGCGTGCGCGACCTGTTTCCGCACGAAGACCGGCGTGAGGCAGGTGAGGTTGATGTAGCTGCGCTTGAATTCGCGCACCGCCGCCTGCTGCATATCATCAAGGCTTTCGCTCTCGGCCCTGGCGATCCAGTCGGCGATATGCGGCGCCGCGGCGAGTTCGTGATACATGCCGGCCAGCGCCGCCATCGCCTCCGCACGCTTCTCGCCACCGCCTATCGGCATCTGCACCGCTTCATCGACGCCCAGCATCGCCTGCGCATGCTCCAGCGCTTCAAGCTTGCGGCACAGTTCATCGAGATTGGCGAAGGACATCGGTCAGGCTGCCGCCTTTTCCATCTGCTCCACAAACCGCCGGAACAGGTAGTGGCTGTCCTGCGGCCCTGGCGATGCTTCCGGGTGATGCTGCACCGAGAAGATGGGTTTGCCTTCAACCGCGATGCCGGCGTTGGAACCGTCGAAGAGCGAGACGTGGGTTTCGACCACGCCCTCCGGCAGGCTGTCGCGATCCACAGCGAAGCCGTGGTTCATCGATACGATCTCGACCTTGCCGGTGGTGAAGTCCTTCACCGGATGATTGGCGCCGTGATGGCCCTGATGCATCTTGCGGGTCTTGCCGCCAAGCGCCAGGGCCAGCATCTGGTGGCCAAGGCAGATGCCGAACACGGGCTTGCCTGAGTCCACGATTTTCCTGATTTCCGGAACGGCATATTCGCCGGTGGCGGCAGGATCTCCGGGGCCGTTCGAAAGGAATACGCCATCGGGATTCATTGCCAGAATGTCGTTGGCGGTTGCGGTGGCGGGAACCACGGTGACATCGCAGCCGGCACTCGTGAGGCACCGCAGGATATTGCGCTTCAATCCGTAGTCGATGGCCACCACCTTGAAGCGGCCGCCTTCGGCTTTGGTGTAGCCCGCTTCCCAGTCCCAGAGTTTCTCATCCCAGTGCAGACGCTGGGTGAGCGCCACGTCCTTGGCCACATCCATTCCGACGATCCCTGGCCATGCGGCGGCCATCTTCTTCAGGCGCTGCACATCGAACTTGCCTTTCGCGTTGTGGGCGACAACGCCATTCGGCATTCCTTTCTCGCGAATCAAATTGGTCAGTGCCCGCGTATCGATGCCGGACAACCCGACGATCCCGCGCGCTTTCAGCCATTTGTCGAAGTGGCGGCGCGAGCGGTAATTGGCGGGCTCGGTCACCGGCATCTTTACGATGCAGCCCACGGCGCCCGCCGCCGCGGCCATGTTGACGCTTTCGATGTCTTCGTCATTCGTGCCCACATTGCCGATATGCGGGAAGGTGAAGGTGACAATCTGACGGGCGTAGGAGGGGTCGGTCAGAACTTCCTGATAGCCGGTCATGGCGGTGTTGAAGCAAACCTCGCCGGCGCAATCGCCTTCCGCACCAACACCCTGACCCTCGAGCACGGTACCGTCGGCCAGAACGAGAAGAGCGGTCACGCGTGGCGTTTCCCATGCGCCGAAAGCGGAGCGTGCGGGGGCTTTGGCCTTTGCGGGCTTTTTGGACGCGGGCATTCTCGACTCTCCGGGGATTTGCGGCTGGTTAGGGGAGAGGCGTGCTGGCGTCAAGGTTGCGGGGCTCAGGGAATCCGCCTAATCAGCCGCTTTCCGCAACTCATTCGGGAGTTTTGCCATGAGCCTTCGCGATTCGATCAACGCGGCTCTGAAAGAGGCCATGAAATCGGGCGACAAGCGCCGCGTCTCGACGCTGCGCCTGATGAACTCGGCGATCAAGGACAAGGACATCAACAGCCGCAGCGACGGCCATGACTCGGCGCTCACCCCTGATGCGGGACTTTCCGAACTCTTTTCCAAGATGGTGAAGCAGCGCCATGAGAGCATCGCCGTCTACGAGCAGGGCGGGAGGCCGGAACTGGCGGAGGCCGAGCGCGAAGAAATCGCCATCATCCAGGGCTTCATGCCGAAGCAGCTTTCGGACGATGAAGCGAAAGCCGCGGTTGCCGCGGCGATCAAGACGGTGGGCGCGGCATCGATCAAAGACATGGGCAAGGTCATGGCCGAACTCAAAGCGAAATACACCGGGCAAATGGACATGGCCAAGGCCGGCGGGATCGTCAAAAGCCTCCTTGGGTAAGCGAGTGACTCCCCGTCCTCCTCCCCCCAAAGCGCGTTCCGCGCTTGTGGGGAGGAGAGTAGGCCATCTACACGATCTTCGTCGTCACCTTGATGTTCTTGCGGGTGGCGTGGGAGTAGGGGCACACGACATGTGCTTTCTTGGCGAGTGCGGTGGCCTTGGGTTTCGGAATGCCCGGCAGCTTCACCTCAAGCTTCACCTCGATGCCGAAACCCTTCTTGTCGGACCGGGGGCCGAAACTGACATGGGCCGTCACCGATGAGTCCGGCGACCACGGCAGGGGCTTCTTCTCCTTGCTGTTCACGAATTTCATGGCGCCCAGGAAACAGGCCGAATAGCCGAGCGCGAAGAGCTGGTCCGGGTTGGTGCCGTCGCCCTTGCCGCCGAGTTCGACGGGGTGGTCGATCTTGAGATCGACTTTTCCGTCGCTGGTTTTCGACTGACCGCCGCCGCGCCCGCCGGTTGATGTCGCCACGGCCGTATAAAGCTTCTTGATTGCCATCGTTGCCTCCTCTTGAGGGCGCGCAAAATGTCATGAGCGCAGGGGGCTGACAAGGGTTTGGCAACGGGATGCCGATCGACTAGAGTTCCGCCATGGACACTTCGCTGAGACCGTATCATCTCAATCGCGACGAACTGTTGGCCGGGCTCGATCACATTCGCGCGGCGCCCAGGGATCATGGCAGGCTGGACGCCATCGTGGTGCGCCCGTCGCATGGCGAGCGCCTCGACGTCGGTTCCGTCGAGATCACGGCCGCGGGCGGGCTGGCGGGCGATCATTGGGCCAAGGGCTGCTGGAAGAGCCTCGCCGACGGCAGTCCCGATCCCGATGTGCAGGTCTGCATGATGAATGCCCGCTGCATCGCGCTCATCGCCCAGGAGCGCGCGAACTGGCCGCCCGCGGGCGACAATCTTTTCATCGACATGGACCTGACGCCTGAAAACCTGCCGCCCGGCACCAGGCTCGGCCTCGGCTCCGCCGAAATCGAAATCACCGCCGTCGCCCATAACGGCTGCGACGGCTTCATCGCCCGCTACGGCCGCGACGCCTGCGTCTTCGTCAACACCGGCGAAGGCAAGCGGTTGAGGCTCCGCGGCATCTACGCCCGCGTCATCAAGGACGGCCGCGTGAGCGTGGGCGACAGGGCGGTGAAGATCGGGTGAGAAGGCGGGGGCTGCGGTGTAACTCCCGATCGCTCTCCAATCTGCGTTCCGCAAGCGCGCGTTCCGGCGCTTCGCGAAACGCCCTCTCCCGGCCCCGGATCAAGCCCCATAGGCGCTAACTTAAGGCAAGAACAGCCGTCATTCCAGCCAAGCGACGCGCAGCGGTGCGCGAGCTGGAACCCAGCTTTGCCTGACACAGGCGCGCTTGCCGAACCAAAGCTGGGTTCCAGCTCG
>JAAURV010000253.1 GCA_012032065.1 Hyphomicrobiales bacterium | reverse complement strand
CCTCGAGGTGCTGCTGGGCCGTGGCGAACGAGGTCACATTCGGGTGAGGCACCTCGCCCACCAGCATTTGATAGAGGACGCAGCCGAACGCATAGAGATCGCTGCGCGCATCCACGCCGGCGCCCTGGATCTGTTCGGGCGCCATGTAGGCCGGTGTGCCGCTGTGCGCCTCGCCCGTCAGGCGGCCGCCCATGGCAAACCGGGCGACGCCGTTCCCATTCTGGTGGAGGGGCTGCTGCCGGACCAGCCGCTGCATGCCCTCGTCGGTCCGGAAGCCGTGGCAAAGGCGCAGACCGATGAGCGAGGCAATGCCGCATTCGACCTTCCCATTCCGGGCGATGCCCGTGACGGGGCGCATCTCGTGACGGTGGGCAACGACGGCACTGCCTTGACCGCGGATTGCGTCGTCCATGTCGGAGAACGCAAGCGCGGCGAGAACGGCGGCGAACCTGGCGGCAAAGGCGACCTGCTGCGCAGGCATCTGGACCTGATGAAGGAGTCTCTCGACATTATCCGCGGGTTGGATGGCAACCAGTAACCTCGACGTTCTGGCGGGCGATATGCCGGCCGCCAGACTTCTGCTATGATAACGAGGTGCGCAAGTTTTCGCAGATCACACTGGCATTGGCGGCCTTGATTATTCCTCTTCAGGCTAACGCCACGTCGACGCCGAGTCCGAAACGCCAATCCCGATCATCGAGGCTACGAAGGCGTCGGACATCGATCTCGTCCGGCGCCTCGTTGGCCAGAAGGTGGATGTCGACGCCGTGGACACGTTTGGAAGAACCGCACTCCACTATGCCGCGGCGCTTGGGCAAGATGCCGGAGTTTCCGTTCTCCTCACCCGCTCCAACAGCATCAATGCCCGCGACGAGGAAGGATTCACCCCGCTCATGAGAGCTGCCCAGAACGGCCACGCGAACGCCGCCAAGCTCTTGGTAGCGGCGGGAGCCGACGGCGCGCTTCGGAACAATGCCGGCCAGTCCGCGTATGAACTTGCCATTGCCAACGGTCATCCCGACGTTGGCAAACTGGTTGGCGAATAACCTTCCAGCGCCAGATTACGATTTATCGAATGGATTCTTGCCGCCGCGCAGGCTGAAGCGGATGGGGACGCCGGCGAGATCGAAGCTCGCCCTCAATCCGTTCATTAGATAACGCAGATAACTCTCGGGCAGCTTGCGGAGCTGATTGCCGAAAATGGCGAATGTCGGCGGGCGCGCGTTGGCCTGCGTGGCATATCTGATTTTGATGCGCCTGCCCGAGGGCGCGGGCGGCGGGTTGCGCTCCAGCATCACCTCCAGCCAGCGATTGAGCTGACCTGTCGTGATGCGCTGATCCCCAGCGCTGCACGGCGGCGAACACATGCTCCATGAGCTTGTCGATGCCGCGCTCGCGGAGCGCGGAGATGGCGACCACGGGAACGCCGCGGATTTCCGGCAGGACGTCCTCGAGGTCGCTTGCGACCTGCCGCAAGGTTTTCTGCTTGTCCTCGACCAGGTCCCATTTGCTCAGTGCAAGGACGATCGCCCTGCCCTCGCGCGCCACAAGATCGCAAAGCGCTAGGTCCTGCCTTTCGATAGTGAGCGAGGCGTCGATCAGCACCACCACGCAATCGGCAAAGCGGATGGCGCGCAAGGCGTCGGCGACCGAGAGCTTCTCGAGCTTTCCGACGACCTTGGACTTGCGCCGGATTCCCGCGGTGTCCCACAGGAGAATGTTACGGCCTTTGCAAGTCCAGGGCGACTGAATGGCGTCGCGGGTTATGCCGGCTTCGGGTCCGGTCAGCATCCGTTCCTCGCCCAGCATGGCATTGACGAGCGTCGACTTGCCGGCATTGGGTTGGCCGATGATCGCGAGCCTCAGCGGCTTTTGCGCCTCGCTGCCATCCGTTTCGGGCGGGACGTCTTCCCGGGCCATCTCCGCCACGACGTCCTCGAGCGCAGACAGTCCTTCACCATGTTCGGCGGAAATCGGCAGCGGATCGCCAAAACCCAACCGATGGGCTTCGGCAATGCCGTGCACGCCGGCCCGGCTTTCCGCTTTGTTGGCGACAACCACAACCGGCTTGCCGTGCTTGCGCAAGCGGCGGGCGAAGGCCTCGTCTGTCGGGGTCACGCCGGCGCGGGCATCGATCATCAGGAAAATCAGATCGGCATCTCCGATCGCCGTTTCGGCTTGCGCGCTCATGCGCGCTTCGAGGGTTCCGGGCCTGGCGTCGTCGAGGCCCGCGGTATCGATCACGCGGAAGGTTTGCTGGCCAAGCCGAGCCTCGCCTTCGCGCGGTCGCGGGTCACGCCCGGACGGTCGTCGACGATGGCGAGCTTCCTGCCAACAAGCCGGTTGAAGAGCGTTGACTTACCGACATTGGGGCGGCCGAGAATGGCGACCGTGAAGGTCATTCGACGGGGGCCGGGACGTCCTCAACCTGCGGCACGCAGTCGGGATTATCGGCGGGACAATCGTCGATGGGCTGTTGCTGTTGTTCCTTGCCCATGACTTTCGGATCCTGCGCCGTCTGGCTTTCCGGCGGAAGTACTTCTTCGCGCTTGCCGGGAAGCACGGTGTCATCGTTGCCGCCGCCGAAAAGCTTTTTCACCGAGCCGCAGCCGCCAAGGCCAACAGCGAGGACAGAGAGTATCAGAATGCGTCTGTTCATTGGGCAGCGAGCTTCGGAGTGATGAGCTGGATCATGGCTTGCGACCTTTGCCGCATCGCGGTGGTGGCGGCGGGATCGGCGAAGATGGCGTTGAAATAGCGGTCCGCCATGGCGAAATCGCCGGTGCGATAGGCGGCAATAGCGAAAATCTCGCGGGCGGCGAGACGCCAGGGATTGCCATCCTTGTCGTAGGCACCGAGTTTCGGAAGAAGCTGATCGGGCGTTGCCGTGTCGCTCAACAGATAACCGGCGCGGATCGCCGCCGCATCGCGCAACGTTCGATCAGCCGAAGTGTTCGCCGCAAGTGCTTCGAACGCCGCAACCGCTTCAACTGTTTGCCGGTCCCGGCGAGAAGTCCCGCGCGTTCGAACTCCGCGAGCTGGCGGAAGCCGCTGTGGCTTATGCCTGTCAGTGCGGCTGACGCATCCTCCCTTTTACCGTCAGCGGCCTGTTTGATGGCAGCGAGGTAAGAATCCCCCGCGGCTTGTGACTGCTTCACTTGCCAGAATTGGTAGCCCTTGACTCCGGCGACGCCGGCAACGACGAGAAACGCGGCAGCCATGACATAGTTGCCGAACCGGTCCCACAGCTTTTTGTATTGTTCCTGACGGACATCCTCGTCCACTTCCCGGAACAGCGATTCATCGCTCAAATCGATCGCTCCCGCCACCTCAACCGGGGCCGGGCGTACAGCGGCAGGCGGGCCAAATCAAGGCAAAACGGCCTTAGTCTTTGTAGGCGGCTTTGATGGTCTGCCCGCGGATCAGGGCGAACTGGGCGAAGAACGCCCCCGCGGCAATCAGGATTCCAGTCAGCATTCCCAGGATTTCGTACATGCTCAACTCCCCAAGCCAAACCGGGATATGTAGGCGCGCTTGTGGTTAACGGGCGCTTAAAGAGGAGAGGCGGCGGCGAAGGCGGTCATCAAACCGGCATCGACGCGCTCGGCGACAAGGCTCTGGATGACCCACACGCCCTCGCTCGCGACAAGCACGAAGTTCCTGGTTTCGCCGCGCGCGACAATGGCGGTGTCGCTCCAATGGGCGCCTTCCGGCGCATTGCCGTTGCCATCCACCTCGCGCCAGACATGGCCGTGAATGTGGAGCGGCTGTTCGAATGCGGTGGCGTTCTCAATCACAGCGATGACAGTTTCGCCCGGCTTGAAGGTGGCTGTTGGCGCCGCACCCGGACCAGCTTCGCCGTTCACCGCCCAGGCGATGCCGCGCTCGAGCAGCGCTCTGAGTTCCAGCATTTCGCCTGCCACTTTTGCCTGTTTCAAGCCGCCCTTCTCGCCGCCTTCAATGCGCAGATTGAGGATCGCGGCCATTGCGAGATCACCCGGCTGGGGTAGTGGGTTTTGCGGAAGCGCGAAGTTTTCTGGGAGACTGGCGGATTGCTTCGCGGGCTCGAGATAGCCGATCTCGACAACATCCTCGAAAAGATCGAGAGCCAGAACGATCAGATCCGGCGTTTCCGTGACAATGAGGTCGGCGCGCTGGCCGGGCGCCAGTTTCAAAGCCCCCTGCCCCAGATTTCGCGGCGGCACTGGCTGGCCATCGAGTGCCGCGATCAACGGGTCGGCGCCTTTGAACAGAAGCCCCATGGTGCGGCTGTTGGCGGCATTGAGCACACGGAGCCTCGCGGCGGCGCCGGCGGGCAAAACGAGTCGATTGCGGAACCTTCCATTGACCGTGAACCAGTTGCCGGGACGGCCCTCGGCGATCGCAGCTTCGAGCGAGCCGAAGCCTCCCGCAAGCCCATCGCCTTCAAGCAGCCAATCGTCGAGGACCACGGGCACATCTTCCAGGCCGGAAACGGGTTCCGCCTCTTCCACGATCAGCACTCCATAAAGCCCCATCTCGCGCTGCTTCGAGCTGCCGATCATCGGACCGAACCAGAATGTTCCCGCATCCGGCGGCGTGAACACGCATTCGATGGCCTCGGTTTCGCCGGGCTGGATGTTGAGCGTCATCATCTCCGCTGGTCCGCGCACGCCGAACCAGTGCAGCCAGATTTCCTCGTCGATGAGATTGACGAGCTTGACCTTGAACTCCTGCCCCTGTTTGGCGCGCAGGATGGTAGCGTCTTCGCCCTTCGCGAATGACAAGCCATCAATGCCGCCA
>JAAURV010000252.1 GCA_012032065.1 Hyphomicrobiales bacterium | reverse complement strand
TCGAGTACGGCTTTTTCGGCATCGAGAAATTTTTGCGGAGGCTTGCCGAGATAGACAGTGCGCGAGAGGGGGGCGTGATAGCGGCGATAGCAGCCGCCGATTTCGAAGAAGGTGCCTTCGCCTTGTCTGAATGGCCGGTCGTCCCAGGTGAGGTGGGGAGCGGTCGCATCCAACCCAGATGGAAGCATCGGCACGAAGGCAGCGTAGTCGCCCCAGTTGCCATCGGCGCCGAGTGCTGCCTGTTTCTGGATTTCGGCGACGAGGACGTTCTTCGGCAGGCCGGGCTCCACCAGCTCGACGATCCTCGCATGCATTGCATCGACGATTTTCGCGGCGCGGCGGATGAAGTCGATTTCGAGATCGCTCTTCACCGCGCGCTGCCAGTTCACGAGGCCAGTGGCGTCGGAGAAATTGGCGTTGGGGAGATTGGCGGTGAGGTGTTGATGCGCTGCCGCGGAGTACCAATAGTTGTCGAGTTCGACGCCGATCCGCGCTCTTGCCCAGCCGCGGTTTTCAATCTCGCTAGCGAGATGCTGCATCGGATGGCGTTCGGCCGATTGCACGTAGTGATCGGGGTAACCGACGATATTGGAGAGATCCATGAACACGGTGCGTTCGGCGCCGCGCGCGTCCATGCCGCGGCCCCACCACACAGGCTCGCCATCGAGCGCCAGCAGCACGCCCTGGTGGGTGTAGAATGACCAGCCGTCATACCCCGTGAGCCAGGCCATGTTGGAGGGATCGGAGACGTGGATCAGATCGAGGCCAGACTTGGCCATGGCGACGCGGGTCTTGGCGATGCGCCGGTCATACTCGGCGCGGGGGAAATGCAAGGTGGCGTTGCTCATGAAACTCCGTCCGGGAGGAGACGGAGTGTGGCGGGACGGCGCGTTTTAGGCAAGCGTCTCGCTGCGGACGGCCGCGGGAGGCAAGGCAGCTTTCAGCGCCAGGATGCAAAGCGATACCGCGGCCAGCATCCAGAGTGTCGGAACTTCGCCGAAGAGCAGATAGCCCCAGCCGAGGCCTGCGCCGATGGCGACGAAGTCGGCGCAGCAGGTCAGCATCGCACCTGAAAGCCGCACAAGCATCGCGAGCAGGAAGAACTCGACGCCAATGGTGGAGGCAAAAAGAATGAGCCCCGGCGTTGATCCCGCCTGCGAAACTGAAATTGCCGCCGCCCTGCCACAGGACTACCGGCAGCAGCATGACCGCGACGGCCGTGATGTTGCCTGCCGTCACTTGCAGGGGCGAGAGGCGCTTCGGCCAGAACTTCGCCATCATGACGATGGCAGTGGCCGCGGCGAAGGGAACGCCGAGTGCGGCGGTGAGCCACACCCATGGCGACCGACCCGCGGTGGCAGCCGCGTCAGGAACGATCATGGCAAAGGTCGCGGCGAGACCCAATCCGATCGCCGCAACCCTGCGGAAACAGAAGGGCTCAGTCCGGAGGATGGCGACCATCACCACGATGAAAATGGGGGTCAGCGAAACGATGAGCGTGAGTTCTCCGGCGGTGATAAACGGCGCAACCGCGATCTGCAGGCCGAATTGCATGATGTTGCCGATGAAACCCAGGAGGGCGAAGAAGGCAAGCTCGGACAGCGTCGGGATGAACTCCTTCCCTTTCCAGAACAGAACCGGGAGGAAGATCAGGGCAAGTAACAGGTGAATGACGAAGAGCGACTCGGCGGATTCGAGATCGGCGGCGCCTGCGAGCTTCGCGGAGGAATACTGCAAGCCCCAGACCAGGCCCAGCACGACGACAAGGATTGCGGGCAATGAGCGGCGCATCCCCGCTGCCGCCGCTTGAAGCATCGGTTGCGTGTTCGGCGCGAGCATGAAATCCTCCCTGAGTAGAGGGAGTGGATCACGGTTGCGCCTGCGCGGATGTGACGGATATCACAATCGCGGGAGAAACTGGTATTCGAATGGAAATGACACAAATTTTCGATATCGCGATCATAGGCGCCGGAATTGCCGGGGCATCGGTGGCCGCGCGGCTCGCGGGGAAGCATTCGGTCATCGTGCTCGAAATGGAGGAGCGGCCCGGCTACCACTCGACCGGCCGGTCGGCGGCGGCGTTCGAGCCGAATTATGGGCCGGCAACGATCCGGGCATTGACGCGGGCGAGCCGCGAACTTTTTTTCGATCCGCCCAAGGGTTTCAGCGATGCGCCGCTGGTGCTTCCGCGAGAAACGGTTTTTGTCGCGCCAGCGGATCAGGACGAAGCATTCGAACGGCTGCTGGCGGAGTCGCAGGGGCTTCGCGAAATCGATCCCAGCGAAGCGCGGCGGCTGCATCCGAAGCTGCGCGACGGATATGCGAAGCGCGCGGTGCTCGATCGAGGGACCGCCGATCTCGATGTCGATCTCATTCATCGCGGCTTTCTGCGGCAGATCAAAGACGCGGGCGCGCAGGCGATCTGCAACGCGGAAGTGACGGGGCTCAAGCATGGATCGCATTGGACGATCGCGACGCGGGCAGGAACGTTCCACGCGCGAACCGTCGTCAATGCATCCGGAGCCTGGGCCAGCAGGATCTCAGCGCATGCGGGTGCTGCGCCGATTGCCATCCAACCGAAGCGCCGCTCGATAGCCGTCGTTCCGGCACCCGATGGCGAAGCTTCCGACGCATGGCCGCTGATCGGCGATGTGGGCGAGACCTGGTACTGCAAGCCGCAAAGCGGCAAGCTGCTGGTTTCTCCCGCCGATGCGGCGCCTGTCGATCCGCATGACGCGTTTGCCGACGACATGACGCTGGCCGAAGGCATCGAACGGTTTCAAGAGGCCATGGACATCGAGGTTACGCGTGTTGAGCATACTTGGGGCGGGCTCAGAAGTTTTGCGGCGGATGGCAATCCGGTGTGCGGTTACGACGCGGTGGCGCCTCGTTTCTTTTGGCTCGCGGGACAGGGCGGATACGGCATTCAGACGGCGCCCGCGCTATCGCTGCTGGCCGCGGCGTTGATCGATGGCGGCGGTGTTCCGCAATCCATCGCGGATGAGGGCTTCGATCCGGCTGCCGTTTCGCCGCTGCGCTTTGGCTGACGAGGGAACTGACGGAGACGATCAGTGCTCGCCTGATGCCGCCGCCGCCAATTTTGCCTCGCTGACGTCCGTTGTGCCCGCGCCATTGAAGAAGGCGTTGAGCGCCACCGCCGCGATAGAGGCGAGCAGGATGCCCGACTCGATCAGTGGATGAATGCCGTGCGGCATCCATTGCTTGAAGTTCGGAGCGATCAGCGGGATCATGCCGAAGCCGAGCGAAACCGCGACGATGAAAAGATTGTTGCGGCTCGTGGTGAAATCGACCCGCGACAGGATGCGGATGCCGGTGGCCGCGACCATGCCGAACATGACGAGACCGGCGCCGCCCAGCACCGCAGTGGGCAGCGCTTCGACCAGCGCCGCCATTTTGGGCATGAGGCCGAGAATGATGAGTATGGCGCCGCCCGCCACGCAGACGAAGCGGCTCTTGACCCCGGTGACGCCGACGAGGCCGACGTTCTGCGAAAAGCTCGTATAGGGGAATGTGTTGAAGATGCCGCCAACGAGCGTGCCGAGGCCATCGGTCCTGAGGCCGGCGGAGAGGCTTGCCTGATCCACCTTGCGGCCGGTCATGTCACCGAGCGCCAGGAACATGCCGGTTGACTCGATCATGACGACAATCATCACCAGCGACATGGTGACGATGAGAAGCGGCTCGAAAACCGGGGTTCCGAAGTGGAATGGGGTGATGAGGCCGAACCAGCCCGCCTCCGCCACCTTGACAAAAGCCATCTTGCCCATGAGCGCCGCGATGACGCCGCCAAGCACGATGCCGAGCAGAACGGCGATGTTCTGCACAAAGCCCTTGCCGAAGCGCGCGATGAGCATAATGGCGGCGAGCACGATGGCCGAAAGCAGGATGTTCGCGCCCGAGGCATAGAGCGGGTTCATCTGCGTGGCGGCGGGCCCGAATTTTTCGGGCAACGCCGGAATGTTCGAGCCGGCCGCCCCGGCCAGCGGCTTCACCGCGTCGAGCCAGGCCGTGTGATCGGGATTGACGATCATCGGCGCGGTGGGCCCCACCGGATTGCCGAAGATCCAGTTGATGCCGATGCGCATCAGCGTGACGCCAATGACGAGGATAATGGTGCCGGTGACGACAGGCGGAAAGAACCGCAGCATGCGGCTGACGAAGGGCGCGATGACGATGCCGAAGATACCGGCGCCGATGATCGAGCCGAAGATGAGGCGTGCTCCGTCCACGCCGCCGGTTTGGTTTGCCATGGCCACCATGGGGCCCACGGATGCGAAGGTAACGCCCATCATGACTGGAAGCTTGATGCCGAACCACTGCGTTGCGCCGAGCGACTGGATGATGGTGACGAGCCCGCAACAGAAGAGATCGGCGGAGATGAGGAAGGCCACGTCCTCCGGCGGCAGCTTGAGCGCGCGGCCGACGATGAGCGGCACCGCGATAGCGCCCGCATACATGACCAGAACGTGCTGAATGCCGAGTGCCGCAAGCCGCGGCGCTGGCAGGACTTCGTCTACCGGATGCGTTGCCGACATGGATTTGCCCCTTGTTTCCCCAGGCAGCTTCCTCTCTTCGGGAGGATTCGCCTTGATAAAGTGATCGCACGCGGGGCAGCGCTTGTCCACAGGGAAGCGGCAGGTTTTTACGGTCCGGCGCGGTGCGCCAAGGCCGTTTCAGATATCAAGCCAGCAGCGGAAATTCCGGCGCGTCCATCACTGCGCCGTGGAGAAGCGTCACTGAGCGGAATGGCGGCGAGGTGTTGATGCCTTTGCGGCGGGCGTAGCGGGCGTTGTCGCCGAGGAGGCGGAGCGAGAAG